>OY787533.1:4211846-4512692 GCA_963678925.1 uncultured Acidaminobacter sp.
AAGGAACAGGACCTTGAAAAGAGTGAGGCCCTGCGTGCTATGATCAAGCCATTCCTACTGAGACGTCTCAAAAAGGATGTGCTTCCCGAACTGCCTGAAAAGATAGAGAGTCAGGTTCGTATAGAAATGTCCGAAGAACAGAAGAAGGTGTATGCCGCTACAGTAAGCCGCATACGTGGAGAGTTGGACAGACAGTTTGCAGAGCGTGGATTCGCAGGCTCTCAGCTTCAGATACTGTCGGCACTGACAAGACTCCGTCAGATTTGTTCGCACCCGTCAGTTTATCTTGAAGATTATGATGGAACGAGCGGAAAATTCGAGGCACTTCGAGAGCTTCTTGCAGAGCTGAGAGAAAGTGGGCACAGGCCGCTGATATTCTCACAGTTTACAAGTGTGCTCAAACTGATTCGAGAGATGGTTGTGGATATGAATCTTTCCTATCATTACCTGGATGGTCAGACTAAGGCAAGAGACCGTGGACAGATGGTGGACAGCTTTAACAGTGGAGACGGGGATGTGTTCCTGATTTCTTTGAAAGCTGGAGGCTCTGGTCTCAACTTAACAGGTGCCGATACGGTCATTCACTTTGATCCTTGGTGGAATCCTGCTGTGGAAGACCAGGCAAGCGACCGTGCATACAGAATCGGTCAGACCAAGAATGTCTATGTCATGAAGCTTATTACCCGTGGCACCATAGAAGAGAAGATCATCAAGCTTCAGGAGAGAAAAAGAGAGCTCATTGACAAGGTGGTCAAACCAGGAGAGACATTTATTACAAGTCTGAGTGAAGACGAAGTTCGTTCCATGTTTGAGATTTAGAAGCGGTACAGATTCAATCTGTACTCTTGAGATCAGAAGAATGAAATAATAAAGAAGGACCGTGAAATGCACTTCAGATGCATTTCACGGTCCTTTATTGCTTGGTTTTATTTTTGTTTCGCAGCAATGGAAAGGCAGATGCCGAAGCCGCCCCATGTGATTCCTATGGCAATAGCTGCAAATAGAATAGCACTTGTGCTCATTACATCTTCACCCCTTCATTGATTATTCTTTCATGTTCGTCGTTGCCCTTAAATGATTTGAAGACAAGGGCGCCCAACAGAATGATTACAAGTGTACCGCCGCCGTATACAGACAGCGCCTTGATTGAGTAGCCTTCATAACCCTTTGAGAAGTCTGTGTAAGTATTGAACAGGAACATGACAGAAAGCAGGGCAGGTGTCATGTATTTCAGTGTGAAGTTCCACCAAGTGCCTACTTCAAAGTCCGACATGCTGTTCGCATATGCACGGATTTCTTCCAGATTCATGAGCCAAGCAATAAGGACGATCTCAACCAGGCCTGAAATTGCAATCGCGTACGTGTTGATGAAGTGATCGACAATGTCAAGAATGTAGAGACCTGCACCTGTTACGAAAATAAGTGATGTCAGGAAACCGACAATTGTAATTACCGTAAGTGTTTTTTTACGTTCGAAACCGAACTTGTCTGTGAAGCTGGATACAAGTACTTCAATAATTGACATACTTGAGCTCAGACCTGCAAATATCAGACAAAGGAAGAAGAGTGCTCCCATGAGTCCGTTTGCGCCAGGAAGGGCATTGATTGCCTGTGGGAATACGATGAAAGCAAGTCCAATACCGCCAGCATTCACCTCTGAAACAGGGACGCCCTGTTGAGCAGCCATGTATCCAAGTACCGAGAAAACGGCAATACCAGCAAGGATACTGAATGAACAGTTACCCAGACCCGTTAGAAATGCATTGTTGACAATGTCTGTCTTCTCAGGCAGGTAAGATGCGTAGGTAATCATGATACCGAAGCAGATACTCAGAGAGTAGAAAATCTGTCCGTAGGCAGCAAGCCATACCGTTGGGTCCTTAAGAGCACCGAAGTTAGGCTTGAAGAAGTAGTCAAGACCTTGTGCCGCGCCTTCCAGTGTCAGGCCACGAACTGCAACAATCAACAGACAGAAAATTAGCAGAGGCATGAATACCTTGTTTGCTTTTTCAATGCCTGACTTGATACCGCCCATGAGTACAGCATAGTTGATGCCCCAAACAAGTGCCAGTGCGATAAGCATTTTTGTGTTTACACCGCCAATGATGAATGGACCGTCTGTAATGCTCAGGAACTCTCCAAAGAAGAATCCGCTGGTGTCCGTTCCCCATGCTGATGTGAAACCGTATGTAAGATAATTGATTGTCCATCCGATGATGGCAACATAATAAACAGTAATTCCAAATGAAATCAGGGTTTGCATCCATCCTAGGATTTCCATCTTCCCATTGATTTTACCAAAGCATCCAGGCGCAGAACGTTTGATTTTGTGTGCGACTGAAAACTCGAGAATCAAAATTGGAATACCTGCTGTTAGCAGTGCAAACAGATATGGAATCATAAATGCACCACCGCCGTTGCTTGACGCAACATAAGGGAATCGCCAAATGTTCCCCAAACCGATTGCAGAACCAATCGCTGCAATTACGAAGCCCATACGCGAGCCCCATTGTCCTCTTTCTTTACTCATACTAATGTCTCCTTACTCATCCTCTTAGAAGGCTCTATGGCCTCTTTCTATATTTGTGTGTTTCCACGGAAGACAATTATCCGTTTATCGGAACACACAGCAATATCCATGTTAGAGGAATATTAATAATTTGTAAAGAGTTTTGATGAAATTATTTGAAAATTTACTCAAAAAGTTGAAAAAAGCTTATCTGATGCAAAAAATTATCAGATAAGCTTCTTGTTATTTCGTAATATTAAAGGGATACGTCACTCAGAACAATACCCTCGTTACGGTCCTCAATATGTTTAAGGGACCATTCACGCTGGTAAAGAATGACTGGTTTTTCCTTGCTCGATTCAACAAGCATGGAGTCTGATGGCAGAGAAAGCTTGTCGACATTGCATGATGTTTCATCAATCCAGCGGATGAAACGGTAAGGTGTGGACTCTCTGATGACATCGACACCGTACTCATTTTTGAGTCGATATTCAAGAACTTCAAACTGAAGGACGCCAACAACGCCGATAATCAGTTCCTCAACGCCGATGTTTGGACGTCTGAAGACCTGAATTGCACCTTCCTCAGCAAGCTGTGTGATGCCTTTTACGAACTGCTTTCGCTTCATGGCGTTCTTTGTGTAGACCTTTGCAAAGTGTTCCGGTGCAAACTGAGGAATATCCTTGTATTCCAGCTTTGAAGCATCGGCGCAAAGTGTATCACCAATGTTGAAAATGCCCGGGTCGTGCAGACCGATGATATCTCCAGGATATGCAGTTTCAACAATGACACGGTCTTGAGCCATAAATTGCTGTGGCTGGGCAAGACGGACTTTCTTATCACGCTGTACATGATTTACCTGCATGCCTTTTTCGAATTTGCCGGAGCAGATTCTCAGGAAGGCGATTCTATCTCTGTGGGACTTGTCCATATTGGCTTGAATTTTAAATACAAAGCCAGTGAAGTTGTCCGTATTTGGATCAATCTTACCCATGTTGCTGTCACGTGGTGACGGTGGTGGTGTGAACTCCAGGAAGGCCTTGAGGAAAGGCTCAACACCAAAGTTTGTAAGTGCAGAACCGAAGAATACTGGTGTAAGCTCGCCGTCAAGTACACGCTGAATGTCAAAATCGTCACCAGCGCCGTCCAGCAGCTCAATATCCTCGATAATCTTTTCGTGAATGTCAGCGCCAAGAAGCTCGGTGAATTTTTCATCAGTTACATCACCGGTAGTAGACTTGGCGATTGCCGAACCGTGCTTTCCGTCAGAGAAAAGCTCAATTTGGTTGTTTCTTCTATTGAATACGCCACGGAAGTTTCCATCCGTACCTACAGGCCAGTTGATTGGGTATGAGTTGATACCGAGTACTGTCTCGATATCTTCCATAAGCTCAAAAGGATCCTTGCCGGTTCTATCCATCTTGTTGATGAATGTGAATATTGGAATACCGCGCATCTTACATACGTGGAACAGCTTTTTAGTTTGTGGCTCGACACCCTTGGCACAGTCAATAACCATGACGGCACTGTCGGCAGCCATAAGTGTACGGTAGGTATCTTCAGAGAAGTCCTGGTGACCAGGTGTATCCAGAATGTTGATGCAGAAGTTGTCGTACTCGAACTGAAGTACTGAAGAAGTAACAGAAATACCTCTTTGCTTTTCGATCTCCATCCAGTCAGATACAGCATGCTTGGCAGATCTTCTTGATTTTACAGAACCCGCTTCACGAATCGCGCCTCCGTAGAGTAGGAATTTCTCAGTCAGCGTCGTTTTACCGGCATCGGGGTGAGAAATGATTGCGAAAGTTCTTCTTCTGTCGACTTGTTCTTTAAAACTATATTTCTTGTTAGTCATTGAAAATCATCCTTTATTAAAATAAATGTAGGTATAAGCTATATATTTTACAATTAAAGGCGGTGAAATCAAATGCCAAAGGAAAGGCATTACCGCATACTGTTCTATTAAATATGAAAATAACCAACCTTACTGAGATTATACTTTTTACGGGCAAATGTCAATCCCAAGACCACTTTGACCTGGACATGAGAAACACGAAGATTAAAAAAAATATTGTTTTTTTTGTTCATACATACTGTTTTTTATGAAAAGTTTTGGTACTCTATATGGGAAGGCTGAAACAGGGTTGTTCAGCGGGTTTGAAGGTAAAACTTTACTAAAATGCTTCGAAACAGCGCATTTTATTTGAACATATTGAGCGGGGGCGAATTTATGAGTCAGAGTTTTGATTTGAAATACTTGCAGCTTTTGAGCAAACAGTATCCGACCATTGATGACGTATCAACAGAAATCATCAACTTGAGTGCTATAACAAATCTTCCGAAGGGAACCGAACATTTTCTGACAGATATTCATGGCGAACATGAGGCCTTTGACCACGTGATGCGTAATGCGTCAGGCGTTGTCAAAAGAAAAATTGAAGATACCTTCGGAGACCTGCTTACAGCAGAAGAAAAGAAAAGTCTGGCAACGCTCGTTTATTATCCAAAGGAAAAGCTGGAAATCATTAAGGAAGAAGATCTGGACATGGATGCCTGGTATAGGGCGACTATTTATCGTCTGGTGCTTCTGTGCAGGGCCGCAGGCTATAAGTATACACGGTCAAAGGTTCGTAAGGCACTGCCGCAGAGCTTTGCCTATATTATTGAAGAGCTCTTCCACGAAAAGGAAAACAGCGAAATGAAGCAGACCTACTATCAGTCGATCATCAACAGCATCATCGATATCGAGTGCGCCGATGAATTCGTCATTGATATCTGCGAGGTGATTCGTAAACTGGTTGTAGACAGACTGCATATTATTGGTGATATTTATGATAGGGGGCCCGGAGCCCACATTATCATGGACCTTCTAATGGACCACCACTCCGTGGACATCCAGTGGGGCAATCATGACATATTGTGGATGGGAGCCACTGCAGGGTCTGAGGCATGTATAGCCAACACGCTGCGTATTGCCCTTAGATACGGAAACCTGGAAACCCTTGAAGAGGGATACGGAATTAATTTGTCATCACTTATCCGCTTTACTCTTGAAACCTACCAGGGCCCGTATTCAAGCAAAATTCGTGCGAAGGTCAAAAAGGCGGACTTTAAGGAAAAGGACATTGATTTGCTGTCACGCATGCAAAAGGCGATTGCAATCATTCAGTTCAAGGTTGAAGGTCAGCTGATTCAGAGAAGACCTGAGTTTAAAATGGATAACCGAAATCTTATGGAGACCATGGACCTTGAGACAGGAACCGTTGAAGTGGATGGCGTCAGTTATGCCCTGAACGATACAAACTTCCCGACATTCGATCCAGAAAATCCTTATACGCTTACGGATGAAGAGGCAGATGTGCTCCATAAATTAAAGCAGAGCTTCATGCGTTCAGAAAAGCTCCATGCCCATATGGAATTCCTCTTCAACAAGGGCAGCATGTATCTGGTCCATAACCAGAACTTGATCTACCACGGCTGTATTCCAATTGAAGAGTCAGGCGCGTTTATGGCTTATGAGACACATGGGAAAAAGCTGTCGGGAAAAGCCCTGATGGACTATTTTGACCTCATGGCGCGCAAGGCCTTCTTCACCCATAATGAGGCGGAGAAAAGAGAAGCCCTGGATATAATGTGGTATATGTGGTGCGGAGAGTTCTCGCCGCTGTTCGGCAAAAAGAAGATGGCGACATTTGAGCGTTATTTCATAGATGACAAGGCAACACACAAAGAAATCAAAAACCCTTATTATGAGCTGCGCAGTGAGGAAGAAACCTGTGTCATGGTGCTGAAGGAGTTTGGTCTTGAAAAGCCATTTTCCCATATCATCAGCGGACATGTTCCTGTAAAGGTTGCAGACGGTGAGATTCCCATCAAGGCAAATGGAAAACTGATTTCCATAGATGGCGGTTTTTCAAGGGCCTATCAGCAGCAGACAGGCATTGCGGGCTACACCCTTATTTTCAACTCTCAGGGAATGGTCCTCGTTTCACATGAGAAGTTTGATTCTAAGGAAAGATCCATAGCAGAGGACCGAGACGTCCTTCCGACGACGGTTTTCATTGAAAAGGACCAGCCGCGCATGTATGTTGGCGACACCGATATAGGTCGTGAGATGAAAGAGAACATCAAGGCTTTAAAGGCACTTTTGAATGCCTACCGTGAAGGCCAGATCGTTCAGAAGGATCACAAGGATTATATACCGGCTTAAAATGTCCGAAATATTTGGTGATTTCAATAATAAATCAATAAAAAATGATTACAGAGGAAGCTTGCGGGTATACTATTACCAGAAGATTTCTTCTACGATAGAATCGGTGGCTTCGGAAGGTTAGTAATGCTTGTTAGTTGTTAGGTCTTGGAGCAGAAGAAGAATAATTAATATTGCAGTACGCTTTTAGAAGTACCGAAAGCATGTCGGGGTAGCAGTCTATGAGCCGCGAACATGTAGTGCTACATGACTTATAAGCCTTTAACTTAAGTCGTGTATGGTAATAAACAAGTTAGTGTTTGTAAGCAGTAAGTATTTCAGTACCACAGTAACACCGTATTAAGTAAGTATCACCAAAGCAACAAGAAACACAGTACTACTGTAACAATGCAACACCGTATGAAAGTATTATTGTACGATGGTAACATTGCAAGAGGTAAGATGTTCGAAGGTAGTATTGTAACAAGGTACGGTTGTAACACAGTACGAATGCAACACAGCACTATCGTAACAAATTAACTTGTAGTTTAGGTTGATAGTATTTTGAGTGTAACAGAGTAAAGCAAAGTATTTTAAGTTTGAAGTATTTCAGTTTGAAGTGTTTTGGTTTATGAGTTGCCGTTTCTATCGAATTTGCAGGGGGTGTGTCTTATAGACACACCCCTTTTACATTCGATAAAGGCAAAGAAATGCACGGTTATAGATGTAACACGCCAATTGTGCTCGCACAAAATTGGCGTGTTGCGTCTATAACCGTATATGGCGCGCAAGCGACATGAGCAATCGTAAGATTGCTCTGTGTTTCTAATTATAAAAAAGATACTCAAAAACCAATATCGCGCAAGCGACATGAGCAATCGCAGATTGGTCTGTGTTTCTAATTATAAGAAAGATACTTAAAAACTAATATTGCATAAGCGACATGAGCAATCGCAGATTGCTCTGTGTTTGGGATGTAACCTCGTCAAAAGAGGATATATGCCATCAATCATAGAATTATCATATTTATAGAATAATATT
Source organism: uncultured Acidaminobacter sp. (assembly GCA_963678925.1). Classification (GTDB taxonomy): domain Bacteria; phylum Bacillota; class Clostridia; order Peptostreptococcales; family Acidaminobacteraceae. The sequence goes on from OY787533.1 coordinate 4,219,586, forward strand.
ACATAGGAAATTCCTTTAATGGGGCTTCGATCGAAGCGCGGGGGTAAGATGATTAAACAACTGGAAAGCAGTTCGGGGAGCAAGCTGAAAGATTTCATCGCTCAGGACAATGCAAGAAACTACTTCATACGTCTGGGTCTTGAAAGTGACAAGGATGTTTTTAAGAGTGTGTATGTGGAGCTTGATGGGTCAGAACAATATCAGGCTGCACTTTTTCATAGAGCGTCAGGAAATTTGCAGTTTTACGCAAAGGATTCTTTTGAGGTCTCAGGCTTTGCGAGCATAATCAAAAACCTTGAATTTGGTTGCCTTATAGGGCCTGCATCCTTTTGCGACAAGTTCATAGACAAGGATCTTTTTGAAAGTATAAAGGACGGTGCCATTCTGGCAGCACTTACAGACCGCAAGAGACAATATGATTTTGAGTCATTTCCAGAGGTGACCTCCCTGCGTATTGGAGATCTTGAGGAAGTTGAAACACTCTATAAAGAAGTGTTTGAAAGTTTCAGTCCCCTTGATGTGATGAAAGAAAAGCTCAAATCAGGAAGGGGTAGAGGGGTTCTGATCAGGGAAGGCAATCAAATTCTAGCCGTTGCACAAAGTGAGTTTGAGTCCCCTAAATCGGCACTCATCGTGGGCGTAGCGACACGTCCGGGCTATGAGCGGCGTGGACTTGCAACCATGTGTCTTGAAGTCCTTTGCAAAGAGCTCATGCAGGAGGGCAAGAATCTCTTCCTGCAATATGACAATATTGACGCAGGAAGGATATATGAACGCCTTGGTTTTATGGCGTTTGACCGTGTACGGCACTATAGGAGCAGATAGGAGCTTAAAATGCCAAAAAAACAATGGTTTAAGCTGGATACTGCAGGAAGAATGTACTCGTCAATCAAATCATCAAGAGCCACAACACTGTTTCGACTTACAGCTGATCTTAGACAAGCTGTTGATGAAACAGTGCTTCAGATTGCCCTTGATAATGTGATGGAACGCTTTCCATATTTCAATGTGACCTTACGGCGGGGTGTATTTTGGTACTACTTTGATAAAAACGATACAAAGCCAAGTGTTCTTGAAGAATCCTTTTATCCATGTATGTACATGAAAATTAAGAAGAAAGGTGTTCATCCATTTCGTGTTCTGTATTTCAGAAAGAAAGTCATGGTTGAATTTTCACATATTCTAACGGATGGCAGCGGTGCGACGGTTTTCATGAAGGCACTGCTCTATGAGTATTTCAACCTCATGGGAATTCGAGGCGAGGACCCCGATGTTTTCAAGGTTGGAGAGAGACCGGATCCCAAAGAGTTTGAAGATGGTTTTGGTGTCCATTATGATGAGAAGCTGCCTAAAACAAGAAGGCGTATTCCTGCCTTTCATTTCCCTTTCATACGTGAGAAGAGAGGAATCTATAACATTGTAACCGGCATATTGCCTGTTGAAAAAGTGCTTGAATGCGCACGCGCCTCAGAGGCGACAGTGACGGAGTTTCTCAGTGCGGTATATTTTGAAGTCATTCAGACACTTATTGAAAGTGAAGGTTTTGATAAAAAGCCCATAGTTCTGAATATCCCAGTCAATCTGAGAAAGTACTATCCATCAAAAACACTCCGTAATTTTTTTATCAGTGTCACACCAATGATAGATCCTAGACTGGGTCATTACACCTTTGAAGAAATCCTGAGCCATGTTCGGACCTTCATCCGGGTGACTGCAGATGAAAAGTACATGCGCCAGCAGATACGGACAACGGTAATGAGTGAGAAAAACTGGTTTTTAAGGCTGGTCCCTCTGGTTTTGAAGGATCTGCTCATGCCAATCATATACAGGACCTATGGCGAAGGAAACTATACGTCTGGTCTTTCCAATATTGGACGTATTCAGATGTCCGAAACCCTCGAAAAGCACATTGAACGCTTTGAGCTGTATCCACCACCGAGTACGGGGAACACTTTGAAAATCACTATGGTCAGTTATCAGAAGAATATATATTTGACGTTTGGCAGCTTGAGCAGGGACAGGCGGGTAGAGAAGCTTTTCTTTACACGTCTAAGAGAAATGGGAATTCCTGTGAAAATAGAGTCAAACAGATAGGAGCGGCATATGCCTTATTGCTCAAAATGCGGTGTTGAAGTAGATGACGAAATACATAATTGTCCACTTTGTCACTTTCCAATACCGGATCTCGATGTGGAACACACAATACAAATAGAGAAGCGGTTTCCAGATGTAAAGGATATTTATGCCCAAATAGCCTTTGACTTCAAACGGAAGGCCTTCTATACCCTGACATTTCTCCTGTTTGGAAATGCATTTGGCTTAATGTATTCCAACTACATGATTGATGGCAGTTTAACATGGTCCCTCTATACCGGAATCACATTTTTTTCAATTTGGGTATATATGATATTTCTCTTTCGGTATGTGCACAGTATTTCCAAGTCCATTATTGGTGCAGGCATCAATACCCTGGTGCTTCTGGCTGTGCTTGACATCATAAACGGGAAATTTGAATGGTTTGTGCCACTGGGGCTTCCGGCAGTATTTATGGCCCTTATATTTCTACTGCTCAACTATTACATGTGGATCAAAAGCAAGAACCGCGGATTGCATACGGCTGCCTATAGCTTGCTTTTGATTGCAGGCTACTGCATTGGTCTTGAATTTTTCATAAGTCAATACATCTTTCATGCCATTAAGCTGATTTGGTCGATAAACATCGCCCTGAACATATTGCCATGGGCACTCTTTATGCTTTATTTTCACTATCAGATCCCCAAATGGCTCAAAGAAGAGGTTGCAAAAAGATTCCATATATAGAAATAGGATTCCGGTTTTGAATTATGGGTATAAATTATTCACTGTTTTATAAAAGTGGGGGAATCTTATGAAGCGTTATTTAGATAGAATTGCAAACAGTCATAGGGAGAGTAAGTCCTTTATAGAAACAAATGTACGCATGAACATTATGAAGATTTTCATGGTGGGTATGATTTACACTTTCTTTGAGTGTATTGGACTCCTATTATCTACTTTGGGCTTTTTTGAGCATGATATAAGAGAGCCGGTTACGGTAATCGTTATATTTCATTTCGTATTCCTGACATTTCTTGCTGTTTCCTTTAAAAGAAAATGGTTCAAGCGCATTGGCATGTATCAGATGTTCACAAACATTTATATTGCCGTAGCCATGTTGTGGGGGAGTGTGTTCACCATACTTGTCTACATTGAAAGAGAAGATATTGCCATATTCAGCATTGTCCTGTTTTTCGTAGCAGCACTTTTCATATTGGAGCCCAACAGAAGCAGTTTGCTTTATATGACCAACTATGTCATTTTTACGGCCATGGTGTATGGCCGGATCACCAGTATTGGTGCTGCAAACGCCATAGCCTTTAAGTCTCTGATAACAACAGTGCTTGCCCTTGTCATATCACAGGGGAATTATTATTCAAGAAAACGTCTTGAGGAATATAAAATGTCTCTCGAAGAAGCCAATGATCAGCTGAAAGAACAGGCGCTGAGGGACTCTCTCACAAGGCTCTACAACAACCGGTACATGTTTGAACTTCTGACACGTGAAACGGAACGCTTTGAACGCTCTGACGGTGCGCTATCACTCATCATGCTGGATATTGATGATTTCAAGCACGTCAATGACACCTATGGACATTTGTTCGGTGATGAAGTAATTCGGCGTGTTTCAAGCGCTCTGATGGATTCAACGCGGGAATCAGATGTTATTGGCCGTTATGGAGGCGAGGAGTTCATTGTGATTCTCAAAGATACATCTACAGAAAAAGCGGTTGAGATTGCAGAACGCATTCGCAAGACAATCAGTGATCTTGAGTTTGACAAGGCAATCAAAATCACAGCAAGTTTTGGCGTGTCCACTTTAAAAGACTTTATGTCGACAGGTCATTATGAAAAGGACGCAACAAAGGAGAGAAACCATGGCGAGGATGCAGCTGAACTTGTGAATATTGCAGATATGAACTTGTATAAGGCAAAGCACAGGGGCAAGAACTGCGTTGTCCATTAAGTATGGCTATAAACAGCTGAGACGCATCCGTGTCTCAGCTAATTCAATTACAGGGGGGCATAAAGATGAATACGCGTTTCAATACCATTTATCCAGAAAAACTTAAATCAGGAGATGAAATTCGAGTTGTGGCATCTTCAAGAAGCTTAAGTCTCATTAGTGAAGAAACACGAAAAATCGCCATTGACACCTTCAACAGGATGGGGCTGAAAGTCACATTCTCAGAGCACTGCGAAGAGACAGACCAGTTTGTATCGTCTAGTGTCGAGTCGCGAGTGTCTGATTTGCATGAAGCTTTTTCAGACCCCAATGTAAAAGGGATATTTACAGTCATTGGTGGACACAATGTCAATCAGATACTGGATACGCTGGATTACACACTCATACGCAAAAATCCTAAAGTGATTTGCGGCTATTCTGACATCACAGCCCTCTGCAATGCCATTTATGCGCGAACGGGCCTGGTGACTTATAGCGGACCGCATTTCTCTACACTGGGCATGAAAAAGGGGCTTGAATATACACTGGAATACTTTAAAAAGTGTCTTATGGGTGACCAGATATTTGAGGTGAGTGCCTCAAAAGCCTGGAGTGATGACGCTTGGTTCATGGATCAGGAGAACAGAACTTTTATTGAAAATACTGGAATAAAGATTTATAACCCCGGTGAGATGGAAGGGACCATAGTCGGCGGTAACCTGTGTACTTTAAACCTCCTGCAGGGCACCCCTTATATGCCGGATATTGAAAATGCAGTTCTCTTTATTGAGGATGATTTACTGAGTTTTCCAGAGAATTTTGATAGAGACCTCCAATCCCTCATGCATCAGATCCGCTTTAACAAGGTGCAGGGAATTGTTTTCGGAAGATTTCAGGTGGAATCGGGCATGACTGAGGAAAAACTCCTCTATATTCTGAATGGTAAAAAAGCGCTGAAGGATATTCCAATCATTTATGATGTTGACTTTGGGCATACGACACCGCACATTACCTTCCCAATTGGCGGATTTTGCAGAATAAGAGCAAGTGAATCAACGGGAATTAGCATACGCATAGAATCACACTAGACGTTTATGAAAAAGAGGTGAAGACAGATGATCAGCAAGGCTTTACATAGGTTCAACCCATCCGATTATGACAGAACGACTGTCATTGGAGAATTCTCAGGTCGAGATAGTGTTGCAGCGATACTCAAGGCGTTTGAAGACGATGAAATCAACTACATTCTGCCTGTAGCGACCTTTGCAGGAACGGAATACGGAGACTTTGATGCAATTTATGAAAATTATCTTCATCTGAAACTGCGGGTCCAAGCTCTTTTTGGCAACCGGAAAACACTCTATCCGCTGCTTGAATACAGTCGGGAAGATATTTGGGCCCTGATGAACGGAAGAACTGCCAATATGCTTCAAGATAAGTTTGGCTTCTATTCTCATTGCATTGGCTGTCATCTTTATTTTCATTTGACCAAGCTTGAATTTGCAAAGGCCCTGTCGGGCACCATCATATCGGGAGAGCGGACATCCCATGACGGCAGGGTGAAGGTGAACCAGCTGCCACAGTCTCTGGATACCTTCGTAAAGGTGATGGGTACACTTGGCTGCAAGCTGATAATGCCACTAAGAGATATTGAAGATGGCGATCAGGTGGAAGCCTTGATTGGTTGGGACTGGAAGGAGGGCGTCGCACATCCGGCATGTGTACTCAGTGGAAATTACCGAGATGGCCTAGGGGTCGCAAGGTATGACAAGGACGGCTTTGAGAGACTTCTTGAGGAGTTCTTATATCCGGCGGGTGTGCTTATTGGCAGGTATCTTTCGGATGGGGCGTCTGATCTTGCAGCACTTAAGAAAGAGGTGCTTTCACTTATATGAAAACCATAACACTGCTTCTTGATGGCGCAGGAGACAGAACCTACAAGGAGCTTGGCGATAAGACTCCCCTTGAATATGCATCGACACCCAATTTGGACGAAATTGCAAAAGCTTCTGCTACGGGGCTTTTGACACCGCTTGAAGAAGGGGTGTCACTGGGGACTGATTTAGCACATTTTCTGCTCTTTGGATACGGGCTTGAGGAGTATCCCAACAGAGCTGTTATTGACGCAATAGGCGAGAAGGTGGTCTTCACTTCACAGGACCTGATGCTGCGCGCCTCCTTTGCTGATGTGAGCCGCAGTGAAGATGGCTATATGCTGAAGTCAAGATTTACAAAGGACCTGTCACAAGAAGAGATTCGAAGGCTGATACCGGATCTTGATACGGAGTTTGATGGACTCAAGTTCACATGTATTCCTTCTTATGACAGCCATTGTTTTATACGCATACAGTCGGACCAGGTGTGTCTGAGTCCCAAGGTGTCAGACTCTGACCCCTTTTACACACCACAATATGCCATGCTTGTGGAAGCTTTTGAAACAGATGAGGAATCGGCGCTCTTTACTGCCAGTGCTATCAACCGCTTTCTTAGGCGGGCGCATAGTGTCTTGCATACGCACTCTGTCAACGTGCAGCGGCGCGCGCAGGGACTAGAAGAGGGCAATTTCATTCTTACCAAGTGGGCTGGGCACAGACTGCCATGTGAAGACTTCAAAACTCGAAACGGTATGTCGGCTACCCTTATCGGGGCATCAAAGCTGCTTGAGGGTCTTAGTCAGTACATTGGCATGGACTTTGTGAAATATGAGAATTTCAAGGATGCACTGCACCTGGCACTAGACTCTGATAAAGACTATGTACATTTACATACCAAGGCACCAGATGAAGCATCTCACAAGAAGAATCCCTTTCTAAAAGTTAAGGCCATTGAAGAAATTGACAGACAAATCGCACCGCTGCTTTCGTTTGAAGGGCTCCTCATTGTCACAGCAGATCACAGTACACCCTGCAGCGGCAAGATGATTCACTCGGGTGAGTCTGTTCCGTTTATGGCAAAAGGCACCTTCGTTCGAAGAGACACAGTGAAGACGTTTTCTGAAAATGCCTGTGCCGGCGGTGGTTTGCGTCTTACGGGATCATCCTTCATGAAGTACATTCACAGTGCGACAGACAGGGGAAACTTGTATCATTTGCGTGCGGGTTCAAGGCGGAGAAATTTCAGACCCCTCGATGTGAAAAGGCTATGATGAAAGAAGCTTGCCTGCTATGTATAAGAAAACCAAATAGTTGCTTTGGATGTATTAATAAGTTCAATCACGTTCCCTTCGATTTTGGTATAAAATAACCTCAGTATATGGACGTTTACGATTTGAGGTTGTTTTATGATAATAGATTTTCATCTCCACCAGAATCTGCATTCATCCGACAGCAGACTTGATTTGGTTCAGGCTATTGAACTGGCTAAATCAAGAGGTCTAAGTGGTATTTGTGTCACAGACCATGATGACATGGGTTACACGGCTTTTGCAGAAAAAATTTCACAGCAAACGGGCTTTAAGATATTCGTCGGTGTAGAAATCTATACACTTGACGGTGATTTGCTCTGCTTTGGTATTGATCACTTGCCTGAAAAACGTATGTCAGCTCAGGATACAATTGATTTTGTGAATGCTAGAGGTGGGGTGACCATAGCCGCACATCCGTATCGGAACAACAATCGTGGACTGGGTGACAAAATGAAAGAAGTCGTTGGACTTGGAGCCATCGAGGCTTACAACGGCAGAACAGATGCCTTTAGCAACTTTAAGGCGGGAATGACCGCCAGAGCGCTGAATCTGCCTCTGACAGGCGGCAGTGATGCCCATACCAATGAAGAGGTAGGTAATTTTGCTACACGTGTCCTGCATGATGTGGAAACCATGTCAGATTTGGTTTATGCAATTAAAAACGGACTGGTAGAGCCTGTACGTAAAGAAGATATCCGACTTGAAACAGATATAAATGAAAATGAATATATAAGAGCCATCTAAATGTTTTTAGGCCTAACGAAGCGGTATTCTGAGAAATGATATTTCCAAATACCGCTTTTATAATGTGTGATTTCCACAGCTTTTCAATAAAAAATTAGGTGCTTAAAATTTGCAGGGCTTAAAACCTATTCATCGAAATCCATCGAATGACTTTAAATGTAACAATATAATGCTATAATCGTTTCAATATATAAAGGAGGCGTTACTATGGCATTCGATTACATCAACCAAATCCCAACGCCAGACGAGATTAAAACAATGATCCCGCTCCCAGCTGAGCTGAAGAATATCAAGACAAAGCGGGATCAAGAGATCTCGAAGGTCTTTACGGGTGAGAGCGACAAATTCATTTTAATTATTGGTCCATGTTCTGCGCATGACGAAGAGGCAGTTGTTGAGTACGTCAAGCGACTTGCAGAAGTCCAAAAGAAAGTTGAAGACAAGCTTGTACTCATTCCACGTGTTTATACCAATAAACCGCGTACGACAGGTGAGGGCTACAAGGGTATGCTTCATCAGCCAGTGCCTATGGATGAGCCAAATATCCTCAAGGGGATTGAAGCCATTCGAAACATGCATATTCGAATTATTGCAGAAACAGGACTGACTGCGGCAGATGAGATGCTTTACCCTATGAACTACCCCTACCTGGATGACGTACTGAGCTATGTCGCAATTGGTGCACGTTCCGTAGAAAACCAGCAGCATAGACTTGCTGTCAGTGGTATGGAAGTGCCAGCTGGCATGAAGAATCCAACGGGTGGAGATATGGGTGTCATGTTGAACTCCATCAAGGCTGCACAGATTTCTCACCGTTTTATCTACAATGGATATGAAGTGCAGACATCAGGCAATAATTATGCGCACGGTATCTTAAGGGGCGCTGTAAACCAGTATGGAAGAAATATTCCAAACTACCATTTTGAAGATCTGATGTACCTCAATGAACAATATCAGAAGCGTGGACTTGAAAATCAGGCCATAATCATTGATGCAAGTCATGCGAACTCAATGAAAAAATACGAGCAGCAGCCAAGAATCTGTCTTGAAGTCATGCGCTCAAGAAACCATGATGACGGGGTTCATAAAATGGTAAAGGGTCTGATGATTGAAAGCTACCTGGTACCAGGAAAGCAGGATGAGAGTGGTTGTGTCTTCGGACAGTCCATTACGGATGCCTGTCTTGGCTGGGGTGAGTCAGAAGATTTGATTTATAAGATTGCGGATCAGGTTTAAGTTTACTTGATGACAATATAAAAGAAACGTGCTTTTCATGAGCACGTTTCTTTTTATTTAGCACCGAATTGCTTCAATTGTATTTGGAGGAGTTGAAACAAGTTATGCTATCTTGAATGCCAGTGCATGGGCATTGGCAAAAAGGTTGATTTTGCGTTCGGCTTCATTCCAGTCAAAAATACGTTCAATGTTGAGTATGGTAGGAAATCTATTATAGGTACAATCCATCAGAAGTACGGGGGTGCCGGACATTACCAGTTCAAGTGCATTTTCGTATCGGTCTTCAATAAACAAATCACACTTGAGCTGTTTTGCCATTTCTGCCTTGTGATGTGCCCCAAGAAGAAAGAGTGGTGCCTCAGGCATGCCGTTTTGTTCGAACCACTGCTTTGAAACACTTTCCATGCGTGCTTCCCGTGCTGTCACATAATAGATGTTGTGGTGCTGTGAGAGTCTATGCAGAACAGATGAAGCGTTGGGGCGGGGAAGTGCGTCCAGGTGGAGCGTTTCACCCATCGTATTATAAAATTCCAGATAATCTTTTCGTTTGATTCCCAGAACATTATGAATATCATATTCCTTAACATCCTCTGGTTGCACATTTGTTTTGAACCATGCATTTGCAGCCTTCAACCAGTAAAAAGGTTCTGTCATGGTCCCGTCAATATCGACGCAGATATTTAGCTTTTTCATATTTCATCTCCTTTCTGTGAGTCCATTATATCCAATGAATGTAACTTGAAGATTATAGTCATGTTAATAGGGTGTAAATGATTTCAGCGTCATATGCACGTAAGATTCAAGTGGATGGCATAAAAAAAGGACCAGTGGCATATCGAAAGAGACGCCAGTAGTCCTAGGAATTTCAAATTCTAATTTTTTAAAGCATTGTGTAGTTCAGGACCAGATAGACTGCATACATGCCGCCTAAGAAAAGTCCTTCAGACTTTGTAATCATGAGATTCTTACCTTTAGTAAACTGTCTGAATGCAAAAATTATCAGTAGCATGGCTGGAATCTGGAGCTTATAAAATGAAACCGGGACAGTTAAGCCGCCGCTTGTTACAGATGCTGAAGCACCGACAACAAAGAGTACATTTAGAATATCCGCACCGACAATATTTCCAACTGCCAGCTCGCCATGGCCTTTTCGTACGGCCGTAACGGCAGTCACAAGCTCTGGCAGACTGGTGCCAAAAGCAATGAGTGTCGCCGCGATAACACCTTGTGGGATGCCAATTCTTGTTGCAGTAATTTCCACTGAAGGAATCAGAATTTTAGATGAACCGATAACGAGGGTGATGCCGATTAAAAGCTTTAATACCTGAATATACAAAGGACTCGGTTCCTCTGTGATTTCGTCGAGCTCAGCGCTATTGTCTTCCTTGGCCCATTTCAATGAGAAATAGATGTAGGTTGCAAGTAAAATCAGAAAACCTATGCCGGTAAGCTGAGATATGTTGCCATGTCCGCCAGAACCAAAGAAGGGCAGGCTGACTACTGCAAGCAGAATACATGCAAGATACTGGATCTTGCCTTGGCGTTTTATAATCATCGGGTCAACAGGAAGTTTTCCAAGCAGTGCAGCAAGACCAATGATCAAACCTGTATCGGCGATGATGGAACCAATGGCATTGCCAAGGGCCAGGTCAGGATTTCCTTCGACGGCGGCCATGACAGATACAGCCGCTTCTGGGAGCGTGGTACCCAGAGAAACGATGGTTGCACCAATAACCATTTTAGGGATTCCCCAGTGAACGGAAAGGCTGACTGCCTCATCGACTAATATATCCGCACCTTTTCCGACAGTATAAAGGGCTGCTGCGATAATCAATATGAGTATTAGGGTTGGAAATGAGAGTAAATGACTGTAGATGAGTTCTTCCATGTTGTTTTTCCTTTCAAACATACCTAAGATTACTGGAGGGGATTCAGGAAATAAAAAAAACCCTTCAACCAGCACGAAAAAAGCTGATTGTAGAGTCTTACCAGACAAAGATGCCAACATGACCGAGAAACGTTTCGTTTCTGTAATGACGACCATGAATCTCACATATGTGAGCAGGTTACTCCCCCTATAATCATTTTAATGATAAATCAGCCGGTGTTTTATGTCAATACTCGCTTTCTTACAACTTTGTGACTTTTGACTCTGCAATGTTTACATATATTTAATTGACGATATTTGCATGTGGTAATAAAATGACCTTGATAGCTCTGAAGTTTGACTTCAGACATGAAGAAAGGGGCAGGGCCATGGGCGCAATCAGTGTACTTCCATCAAAAATCGTTTAAAGCGTAATTTGATGGGAGGAAATAATGAAAAAAATGAAAATAGAAAATGCGTCACATGTTCTGTACGGACTTCTGTTTACACAGGCTATTTCCCTAGTTGGAAGCCGAATGACAAGTGTTGCGCTCGGTATTTGGCTTTATCAGAAAACCGGAAAAACAATGGACCTTTTATTAATACCACTTTTTAACGAACTGCCTTCACTGATTTTCGGGCATATCATTGGGACCGTTGTTGACAGAAGCCGTCGTAAATGGACCATTGCTCTCGCAGATATGATGCAGGCTATAGGTTCTATATTTCTATATATGAGTATTATGGGGACCTGGTATTCAAATTCTGTGCTCTATGGGGTCGTTTTTTTACAGGGGATTTTTTCAGCTGCCCAGCATCCGGCTGCTGATGGTGCAATCACAATGCTTACAAATGCCAACAACAGGGCGCGGATAAACAGTATCAAGGAACTGATTTTCCCAGCTACGGGTGTGCTGGCGCCTGTGTTTGCAGGTCTTCTTTATGTAAGATTCAACATTCAGGGCGTGATTTTAGCAGATATGGTGACATTTCTGATTGCTATGGCAATATTTGTCCGTTTGCCTGTTCCGGAGCTTGTTAGAGACAGCTCAAAAGAAGATGGGGATAAGAGGCAAGCTGGATTTTATGCAGAAATGCGTGCGGGTTTTGAATTTTTAAAGGCCCATCACCAGATTATGCTTCTTGTGCTTGTTATGGGTATGGTGAACTTTCTTTTGAATGGCCCTCTTGAAATGGTCATTCCTTATGTTCTGGAGAGAAGCGGCAGTCCCCTGGCACTTTCACTGATGCTGTCTATCATGAGTGTTTCAACGTCTTTTTCCGCGCTTGCACTGTCTGTGCTTAATGTACGCCACAAGCGAGTCCGTTTTTTTTCGGCTTCAGTTGCTGTATCAGGCTTGGCCATGATTCTATTTGGCATAATGCGTTCGGTCGGTGGACTTTCACTAATGCTATTTATACTCATGCTGCCACTTCCGGCACTGAATGTCATGTTCAAGTCAATCCTTCAGGAGAAGACACCTGAAATATATCAGGGACGTGTATTTGCAGTGTCCTATCAATGGGCATATGGCATAGCCCCCTTATCCTTTTTGCTTTACGGATGGATTGCAGACTCGGTGGTCATGCCCTATTTTGAAAGGGACGTGCATCCTGTTCTCGTGTATCTGTTTGGAAATGGAAAAGGGGCGGCTCTAGGACTGGTAATGACGCTTTCGGGTATTCTGATGGTGGTTTTGGCAATGTTTATGACAAAAGTGCGGTCACTTGGGAGCATGGAAGAGGATCTTCCGACGCATGTTGAGTGATTGACGGGTTATAAGGTGACAGGGCGAATGCCCTGTCATCTATTTGTACACTTAAGTGTGTTTTGAATCACGAAGTGTTCAAAACAAATAAACCACTCGCTATGCGAGTGGAGGGAATTAGCTTTAGCTTCAAGCAAAAAGAACCTCCGATTTAGTATACTAGTGTAGGTTTGCCGACCGCACTAACTAAAAAGGAGGAACGTCCCGTATGGACAATCAGAGTTTAACACACACAAGATGGAACTGCAAATATCACATAGTGTTCGCCCCGAAGTATAGAAGACAAGTGATTTATGGAAAATTGAAGACTGATGTTGGAAAAATATTAAGAGATTTATGTGATAGAAAAGGCATAGAAATAGTTGAAGCTGAATTATGCCCAGATCATGTGCATATGCTGATAAGAATTCCGCCCAAATACAGCGTATCTCAAATAATGGGTTATCTAAAAGGAAAAAGTAGCTTAATGATATTTGATAGGCATGCCAACCTGAAATACAAGTATGGAAACAGGCATTTCTGGTGTCGAGGGTATTATGTCGATACGGTAGGAAAGAATGCGAAAAAGATTCAGGAATACATTAGAAATCAGATAGAGGAAGACAAGATATCTGATCAGATCAGTCTGAAAGAGTACATCGACCCGTTTACGGGTAAGCAGGAGATCAAAAACAAAAAATAAACCGCTTTAGCGGTAGTTGAGAAAGTTAGTGCGCAAGGCGGACTATTCATGCACTTCCGAGTGCAGCAGGTACCAGCCCCTTATAGGGGCAGAACAAACCGCCGGCTAAGCCGGCGGTCATGATTAAATAAGTAAGTTTTGTAGCACAAAATCACATAATTATATATACTAATAGTTATAGGAATGAGCGCATGAATGGAAAGGTTACATAGAAATGGCATATAAATTAAGGCGCGGTCAAACGGTTAGATCGCATACAGGAAAAACCTATCTGGTAAGAGACTTTTTAGGTTCAGGCGGACAGGGTGAAGTCTTTAAAGCCACAGCAAGCGGCATGGACTATGCCGTTAAGTGGTATTATCCGAACTCGGCGACCGAAAATCAGCTTGAGCTTATTAAAAAGTTAATTGCAATAGGACCGCCAAACGATAAGTTTCTTTGGCCTTTGGAACTGCTTACAGATGAAAAAATGAACGGCTTTGGATATTCTATGCGCCTGCGTGATAAAAGCTACAAGGGAATTGTCGATCTTATGAAACGCAAGATTGAACCCAGCTTTTATACATTGACGGTCTCTGCAATTCAAATGGTCGACAGTTTTGAAAAACTGCATAGAAAAGGCCTATGCTATAGGGATATTTCTTTTGGCAATGTCTTTATGAATGAGCTGCATGGTGATGTGCTTATTTGTGACAATGACAATGTAACCAGTGAGAAGCATGCTGACAAAAGCATTTTGGGGACCCCGCGATTCATGGCGCCTGAAATCGTCAGAGGCGAAAGTTTGCCCAATGTGCAGTCTGACTTGTTTTCGCTGAGTGTCCTGCTCTTTTACATGTTCATGGTACACCATCCGCTTGAAGGAAAGCAGGAAGCGAGCATCAAGTGCTTCGACCTGCCGGCAATGAAAAAACTATACGGAACACACCCCGTGTTTATTTATGATCCGATCAATACAAGTAACAGACCTGTGCGCGGCGTTCATGACAACGCCATCGTATTTTGGGATATTTATCCCGCTTCGTTTAAAGAGGCTTTCACAAAGTCGTTTACAAGGGGGCTTTCAAAGCTCAGGGGCTCCAGACTTACCGAGCTTGAGTGGAAAGAGTATCTTATTGCCCTTAAAAACTCCATTGTGAAATGCAAATGCGGCGCGGAGAATTTTTATGATATTACCAACATGCGTTCGGGTAAAAACAAAACATGCTGGGCATGCGGGAAGGAAATGCATATTCCGCCAAGAATCAAAATTGGCAGGGATATTGTAATCTTGAATGATTATACGAAAATTTTCGGACATCATCTGGATAGAAACAGAAATATTGATTTCAAGCATGTCATTGGACAGGTTGTCAGAAATCCTAAACAGCGAGAGCAAATTGGTCTTAGAAATCATTCAGATACGCCATGGCGTGTAAAGCTGAAGGATGGCCGGGAAGTCAGTGTTGTCCGCGGTGCTTCCGTAGGAATAGACCGGGTTGAAGAAATTTATTTTGGAAACGGCTCTATAGGGTTTGTCAGAGTTTAAGGAGGTTAGTATGGATATTGTAAGACCAGGTGGGGAACTGGCTACAAGACCACTTCATTTCATATGGATAGCTGATTGTTCAACTTCAATGAAAAACAGTGGGAAAATGGATGCTCTTAATCAGGCCATTCGAGGTGCAATACCGCACATGATCCGCGTGTCGGAAGAAAATCCAAATGCAGATGTCCTCGTACGTGCAATTTCATTTTCTTCAGGTGCCAAGTGGCATATTGAAAATCCTGTACATATTGACGATTTCAGGTGGAGTGATTTGCAGGCATTCGGTGTTACGGACATGGGCAAGGCGTTCGAGCTTCTTTCAGAAGCCTTGAGAATTCCACCAATGACAGACCGTGCATTGCCGCCGGTTTTGGTTCTTGTCACAGATGGTCAGCCAACTGACGATTACAAGAATGCACTAAAGGAGCTCCTGAAGCAGCCGTGGGGCCGAAAGGCTGTACGCCTTGGCATTGGCATCGGTAAGTCGGCTAACGAGCGTGTTCTGAAAGAGTTTATTGACAACGATGATATAAAAGTACTTCAGGCAGATAATGCTGAAGAGCTTGTCGAATACATCAAGTGGGTATCTACAGTGGTTCTAAAAGCAGCTTCTTCTCCAGCTTCACAAACAGAACAAACTGTAAGTCCAACCAGCAATGTAATCATTCCTGAAATTCCTGAAGATTTTTGGGATGATTTGGATGTGAGTGTTGAGGATGTCTGGTAAAATGGGTTTTTATGATATTGCTTACTCAAGTGTCAGGGGAAACCTTCATAAGCTAAAGGCATTGCCAAATCAGGATGCGGTAGACATACGGGAAGTCAACGATGTTCTCGTCGTTTCAATAGCGGACGGTCACGGTAGCAGAACATGTTTCAGAAGCGATATTGGGTCTAAGATGGCTGTGGAAACGGCCAACGTACTCGTAGCGGATATGCTCCTAAAGGACATGTCTCAGATGAAGCGCTTCGGTGAGGAAGCGGAGAGTCTCTGCAGACGGATCAGCGATATGTGGAGCAAGACGGTTCTGGCACATTTAGGCAAGAATGCTTTTGAAGATGGTGAAGTTGAGAAGCTGGACAAGATAAAGCAAAGGGAACTTAGGCGCAATGCACTTCTGGCTTATGGCACCACGCTCATGACCCTGGTTGTTTCAAAGGAGCGCACCTATGTCCTCAATATTGGTGACTGTGAACTTCTAATCAAATATAATGACAGAGAAACGCCGGAAATTTTAAATCGTAACCGTACACTTGGAAATGAAACAGAAAGCCTGGCGCTTAGAAATGCGCATAAGTACTATACGGTTCATGAGATGGATTCTGGCGAGATTGAAGCCCTACTTGCAGCGACGGATGGGTATCCCAACTCATTTAAGGATGACACGGGTTTTCTCAAGGTCATTGATGATTTGATCCAAATTAATGACAAGCATGGTATTGATGCCATTAAGGAAAATATGAGCGCATGGCTTGAAGATACCTCGCTTAAGGGTAGTGGTGATGATATTACAGCATGCTTTGTCATAAAAAAAGAGATAATTTGATTCTAGCAATGATATAAGTGAATGCTTAAGGGACTGTGGTGACACAGTCTCTTAGGTTGTCGACAAAGTCGACAAGATGACAGGCTGTAGAAAACTTCGAAAGACAAGGCGCGGATAAAATCCGCTCTGTGAGCGTACTAAGGTACGTGATCAGAGCGGATTTTATTTAGCAACGCAGTATTTCGGCGTTTTTCTACAGTCTGAGGGACTGTGGTGACACAGTCTCTTTTAATATGTTCCAAGTAGAGGGTGGTTTCAAATTAACGCGTATCGTGATACAATAGAACCAAACATACGTTCGTGTATTGGGAGGCGTATTTATGAATATAGATGAAAAGATTGCTATTTTAGCTGAATCTGCAAAATATGACGTATCTTGCTCCTCGAGTGGCAGTGACAGAAGCTCGAAAAAGGGCATGCTTGGCAACACAGCTCTTGCGGGGATCTGTCACAGCTGGTCTGAGGATGGACGCTGCATCTCACTCCTCAAAATACTACAGTCAAATGCATGTGTTTACGACTGTGCCTACTGCGTCAACAAAGTCAGCAGTGATTTTATGCGCGCCACATTTTCACCTGAGGAGCTGGCGGACATTACAATGAATTTCTACAGGAGAAACTACATTGAAGGCTTGTTTCTGAGCTCGGCAGTCGTAAAGAGTCCAGATTATACCATGGAGCTTATGCTCAAGACGGTAAAGCTGCTCAGGCTTGAAAAGGGCTTCAATGGCTATATTCATCTTAAGGCCATACCAGGTGCCGACCCTTTGATTATTGAAGAAGCAGGTCGCTATGTGGACCGCATGAGTGTGAATATGGAGTTTCCCAGTGACGAAGGACTCAAACGTCTTGCACCACAGAAAAAACAAATGGATATTGTTAGACCCATGCAGTTCATACAAAGTAAAATTGAAGAAAACCGTTATGGCCAGAAGCGCATTAAGCGTCTTGAAAGCTCGAACCGGGCAACAGATTTGTCATTGATGTCGTCTTCGCAAAATAAGTATAAGATAGAATTTGTCCCTGCAGGTCAGACAACCCAGCTTATGATCGGGGCAACACAAGATACAGATCTTTCCATTATGCGACTTTCAGAAGCCATGTATCAAAGACTTCAGATGAAACGTGTCTATTACTCGGCATTTGTACCCATCGATAAGAAGAGTGCGCTCTTACCTGCTAAAGTAGAAAAGCCTTTTTTGCGTGAGCACCGACTTTATCAGGCCGACTGGCTGCTTCGATTCTATGGCTTTGCGGCAAAAGAGCTTCTGACATCGAAGGCGCCGAATTTCGATCCGCTTCTGGACCCAAAATGTAATTGGGCGCTCAAGAACCTGCACCTTTTTCCAGTGGAAATCAACCGGGCCGACTACTATATGCTGCTGCGCATTCCTGGGGTGGGTCCAACCTCAGCGCGGCGTATTATTCAGTCGAGAAAATTCGCAGCCCTTCGATTCGAAGATTTGAAAAAGCTGGGCGTTGTGATGAAACGGGCACAATATTTCATTTTATGCAAGGGTATGCGCTTTGAAATGGCAGACATGGAGGAAACCCGCCTTCGTAAACACCTTATTGGAGAAGACCCGGCTTCTAAGAAACACTACCTGGGACAACTGTCTCTGGAGTCATTTTATCCAGATGCTTTCGAAAGGGGTGCGGGAGCGTGATTGAGGTTTTGTTATACGATGGAAGCTTTGATGGCCTAATGACCTCAGTCTATGAAGCCTTTCATATACCTACAAAAGAAATTGAAATTTACAAGGCAGATGCCTATACGCCGTCGCTGCTTGAGGAAACGCGTCTGGTAGCGACCGATTATGAAAAAGCCGGCAGGGTGACTGACTCCATAGAAACAAAGCTTGGAACCAGTGTGTATGAATGCGTCCTATACGCCTTTTTTTCAGATGAAGGAAAGGCTGATACAGTAATTTATAGGTTCTTAAAAGCAGCTTATAAAATAGGACCAAAGTGTCTGGAATACAGAGCTCATAAAGATATTGGTCCTTTGCTCGATCTCTACAGAAGGGTCTCAAGGGAATCGCATCATTTACTGGGGCTGACACGTTTTTCTGAGCTTGAAAGCGATATTTTGTATGCCCAGTACGAGAGCGATACCTTTGTGCTTCACATTTTGGCAGCGCATTTTTTAAATAGACTTTCAGGTGAAAGATGGGTCCTGCATGATGTGGGCCGAAGTGTTGCAGCCATATGCGATGGTCAGCAGTGGACAGTCAACCCTGTAGAAATTCCTGAAAACATAAGATATCACGAGCGTGAGAAAGCCTTTCAAGATTTGTGGAGAACATATTTCAGACATATTGCAATTGAGGCGCGCATAAATCCAAATCTTCAGCAAATGAATATGCCGAAAAAGTACTGGAAATATCTCACTGAAAAAACAAGATGATTTGATACGATATTCCCCCATGGTGGTCAATAATTCTGTATACTTGTAGTGAATACTATTGTTTTGGTTGGGAGAGGCTAAATGAGACCTTCATTGCTTACAGATGACATTCAAAAGACACTTTTAAGACTGTCTGGTCCTATGGTGCTGGGTATGCTCGGGCTGATTATTTTCAACCTGGTGGATACCTATTTTGTAAGCATGCTGGGTACCGATCAGCTTGTTGCTCTTTCCTTCACCTTTCCAGTTGTGCTGGTCGTGAACAGCATAGCACTTGGCATTGGGCAGGGGACAGCGTCAGTAGTCGCAAGGGCGGCCGGCGCTGGTGATCGTGAAAACCTGGTACGCTACGCGACAGACAGCTTGACCCTGGGTATTCTGGTGGTTTTCGTGTTTATCATCATCGGCCTTTTTACCATCGATCCTCTTTTTGAGGCCCTTGGTGCAAAGGAAACCGTAATGCCTTATATTCGTGACTATATGAGAATCTGGTACCCTGGGATGATATTTGTGGTCATTCCCATGGTGGGCAACAATTCGCTTAGGGCCCTTGGTGACACAAAAATTCCCGGATTTGTCATGGTCATTGCTGCTGTAGCCAACTCCATACTCGACCCAATTATGATTTTCGGAATGGGTCCTTTCAATCCTATGGGGGTGAAAGGTGCGGCCCTGGCTACTGTCATATCAAGGTGTATAACATTTGTTGTAGCACTTTACCTGCTTATTGTACGTGAGCAGATTGTTTCACTTGAACGTGTTTCCATGGGACGCCGCTTGTCTGCTTGGAAAGACATTCTCTATATTGGGGTTCCAAATGCCTTTTCAAAAATGATACAACCGCTAGGCATAGGCATTATCACAAAGCTGCTTGCCTCGGTGGGGCTCTTCGCTGTTGCGGGCTATGGTGTCGCATCAAAGGTTGAGCGTTTTGCCCTTATTTTCATCATGTCGCTGGCAGTGGTCATAACACCTTTTGTTGGTCAAAACTATGGCGCACGGAAGTTCGATCGTGTGCGAAAGGGCATTGCCCTGGCATACCGCCTGTGTCTACTTTCCAGCTTGCCTGTGTATCTGGTTTTATTTGTTTCGGCTGGATATGTTGGTGGTCTTTATAGTACAGATCCAGCTGTAATAGGTGCATTTACATTCTATATGCGGACTGTGCCTCTGTTTTATGGACTTTATGGAATCATCCAGGTGTCTGTGGCTGTATTCAATGCCGTAAACAGACCCTTTCAAGGTGCACTGCTGAGTCTCGTTCAAATGTTTGTGATTTATGTGCCCCTGGCCTTTGCTTTAAAGGACCAGTTCGGATACTATGGCATATTCTCAGCGCTTTGCGTTTCGTATGGCTTGGCAGCTTTAATCGGATATGTATGGCTTGGCCGTGCACTCAATCGGGACATACAGAATATGACGGACAAGACACAGACTTAAGTCCTGGTATTTTAGGACACTTGAGGGTGGTTTTTCACCTTATGATTTGGTAAGGTAGTATTATATTTCAATATACAATAGACGGGGGACCGCATATGCCGGAAAAGATGAAATTGACTCCAGAAGAGAAGCTGGATATATTGATGCACATTCTCAATCTTATAGATGAACAAAATATGATTAGTTTCGCTGAAGATAAATTTGGGGCTTATTTCAATGAAGAGACAAAGCCCTTCATTGAATCATACCTCAATGCCTTGAATTCAAAAAAAACATTGCAGTTTATGGTGTATGGTGAACCGGGCATGATTAATGAACACTACATAAAAATTGCAAGTTTTTCAAAATACGCTAAGGAAATTCAGCTTCAGATCGATCTGATTAAAGCAAGACATAAAGACACGGTACTGGCGATGAATGATGAGATCAAGAACCTGTCGGTAGTACTGGCACAGAAGGAAAACGAAGTTTCTGGGAATATGGGAGATGACGAGAAGCAGCGTCTTGAAATGACAGAGAAAGTTGATGCGGCACTTGATTACTCTGAGAAGCTGAATAAATCTCTGCGCAAGAACAAGAATCTGTCTGTGCTGGAAGGTGTGGTCAATGAGACGCAAGATTACTTGAAAGCTGTAAAAATCCTGTCTGGAGAGTTCGAAGCGCTTCAAAAGGTGCTTTTAGAACCAATGATGGAAGAGAACAGAAAAGGTGTTCAAAAGCTGACCCTCATCGCGGCACTGGGTGTATTTGGACTCGTGTTCATATCGATCGTTATTGGTGTATTATTTTAAGCTGCGCTGTTTCCAAGCTGTAAAATGAGTAGATAATCAATGTGGTGTCATGTTAGAATTAACGAGTTGATAATTTTGGGGCAATAGGTGGGAGATAGATGATAAAAATTTTAGCAGATTCAACGTGTGATCTGAGTGATGAAATACTTAAAAAATATGATATTGGGATTGCGCCTCTTAGTATCACAATTGATGGTAAAACTTATAAGGACCGCATAGATCTGATGCCAGATGATTTCTATGCGATAATTGATAAACTGGATAAACCGCCTACAACGGCAATGCCAGCACCTACAGAGTTTCTTGATATTATGGAAAAAGCGTATGCAAACGGCGTTAGAGAGTTTCTTTGCATTACCATGTCCAGCGGTACAAGCGGGTCCTATCAGTCTGCAGAAATTGCAAAGACCATGTTTTTGGAAGATCATGCGGACGATGTGCCGAAAGTGCATGTGGTGGACTCCTTGAGCATGAGTCATGGAAGTGGCTGGCTGATTCTGAAGAGTGCCCTTCTAAGAGAACGCGGCATGAAATTTGAAGATTTGGTTGATTTCAACGAGGCCTTTAAAAAGCATGTTAAGCATTTTCTCTCTGTAGATGATTTGGACAATCTCATTAGAAGTGGTCGCCTCACAAATGCAAGTGCCTTTATTGGCAAGCTGCTCAAAATTAAGCCAATTATGTCCATGCGTGATGGCAAGGGTGCAATTGTCGCTAAGGAGAGAGGGCGCAAGAAGGTTCTGGCGCATTATGTCGATACCTTCCTTGAACGCAATCATGCCATCATGAACGATTTCATCATAATTGGTTATACTTCTGATATGAGTGTTGCACTGAATTTGAAGAGCAAAATCGAGGATACTGGCTATAAGGGTGATATTTATATCATGCAGATGGGGGTAGCAGTGGGTACCCATGTTGGGCTGGGTGGTCTTTCCATGTTCTTTATGGAGAAAGACAGAAAGCATGACGGCCTCCTTGTTAATGAAATGAACAGCATGATGAAGAAAAAGGATGAGGTTCTCAAAAGAATGGCAGAGCTCAATGCCCATTTTACGGAGCAGGCACGTAATCATTTGAAAAAATAGGGCTGACAGTCAGCCGTTGAGCGTTAAAAAATTGA
The DNA here is from genome assembly GCA_963678925.1 of uncultured Acidaminobacter sp. GTDB lineage: Bacteria > Bacillota > Clostridia > Peptostreptococcales > Acidaminobacteraceae. Next base: position 4,241,925 of record OY787533.1, read on the forward strand.
ACTGAAAAATCAAGAGCCGGTTACCTGAATACTTTCAGGAACCGGCTCTTAATTATATATGGTTGGAGGGGAATTACTTGTTTTTCAGTTCAAGATACATATCAAATGCAGTCTTGTCATCAATCTTGTCATGTACAATGCTGCGTACAGCCTGTACCATAGCAAGCGGATCTTCCGACTGGAAGATGTTTCTGCCCATATCTACGCCTGCAGCACCCATTTGAAGCGCATTGTAGCACATAGTGAGTGCATCTTTCTCAGGAATCTTCTTACCACCTGCAATAACAATTGGAACTGGACAAGCTGCTGCTACTGTATCGAAGTCGTCGCAGTAATAGCACTTGACAACCTGTGCGCCAACCTCTGCAATGATTCGAGTAGCGAGTCTGAAGTACTGTGCAGTTCTTGCCATTTCTTTTCCAACTGCTACAACGCCCATAGTAGGGATGCCGTATGTATTGCCTGTGTTGATAACCTTAGAAAGATTTTCGATTGATTTTGTCTGATGTGTGCCGCCAATGAAAACTTGTGTTGCCATCAAGTCAGCGTTCATACGAATAGCTTCATTGATGTCAACGGATACGATTTCGTTGCTCAGATCATCGTCAAGAATTGAGGATCCAGAAGAAACACGAAGGGCGATTGCCTTGTGACCCGTTGTTGCGGGGTCAATGCATGTGCTGATTCCTCCGCGTGTACCCATGAAGCAATCAATGTATTCTGCGAGGGGCGGGATGTTGAGGTCAAGACGTTCCAGACCCGAAGTTGGACCTAGGAAATAACCGTGGTCGAATGCCAGCATCAGTGAATTTCCGCTTTCTGAATTGAATACCTTGCTCAGTCTTGATTTCATACCCCAGCTGACATGGTTGTTGCCTTTTAGGAAAAATCCATCTTTTGCTTGAGGGATATCAATACCGTAATTTTTAGATTCTAAGATTCCGTCTTTATCTGCCATGGTGAGCCTCCTTATTTTGCGCTTTCTTCTTCTACGACTACTTTATCTTGGAGCTGGAATGGAGCCAGCATAAATACCGCTTTTGCCATTTGATCAGATGTATTTTTGATATAGTGACTTTCGCCAGGTTCAGCGGTAATAAGATCGCCTTTTTTAACCTTTACAAGTACATCGTCTATATAGAAATCCAGCTCGCCTTCAATAATCAGGAAGCTTTCTTCCATAATCTTATGATAGTGGCATTGAAAATCCTGACCTGGATTAAATACAACTACACCCGTACTGAGTCTTGGACCTTTTCTTAAGTACTTGGGACCACTGTCTCCAAAACGATATTCAAAATCTGATTCACTAACTTTAACCATTTGATTCACCTCTCACACTTTATACACCGGGTGCTTTCCACATATGCTTTATAAACCCAGCGTCGCTATTGATTGTTTGACTGTCTGACAACTTGCTCCAATCCTCGAATAGGGACAAATATTTTTTGTGGTTTTCGAGATTTGGTGTATAAACCTTATCTATTTGCACAAAGGGCTTGATTGCTGTATTGAGATTTTCGAGTATGCCAGATGCGTAGCCTGCGCAAAAAGCTGCACCGAGTGCTGTAGCCTCTTTGATTTTTGGAACTTTGACCCTTACACCAAGAACATCTGAAACGATTTGGCACCATAGGGGACTATTGGACGCGCCAGATGCAAAGGTGATCTCTTCAGGAAAGCTTCCGAAGGAAGCTTCTATGATTTTCTTGTGTCCCAGGGTAACAAGTGCTGAGTTTTCAAGGATAGACCTGTAGAAGGTTGCAGTGTTGTATTTCTCAGGGTCTATGTCGAAATTTGTGAAGCAAGGTGCTGGATGCTTCCACTTTTTATAGTTCATAACACTTGAGAAGGAGCACATAACACCATGTGATCCGACAGGAACATTGAGCGCCTCTTCGTTGAGAATATCAAAAGGGCTGACATTTCTGCGTTTTGCTTCTTCAACCTCATATCTGCAGAAGGCGTCTCTGAACCATCTGAGTACCAGACCAGGGTAGAATGCAATAAGCTCCTGCTGCCAGAGATCTGGGACTGCGTGACAGTTAACACGAATTCGTACATCATCCTTAATGGATGGGGTGGAAGTGTTGTATTCCAGCTGCCAGAAGCTTCCGCCGAACAGGGCCGCCTCATTTTCAGATACGACACCAACGCCAAGGGAGCCTAGCTGAACATCGCCACCGCCAACTGCAACGACACATGAAGTGCTGAGTCCAGTAAGCTTGCAGATTTCATCTGTAAGCGTGCCGACAACGCTGCCGCTCTCGAGCACCCTTGGATAAATATCTGGTTTTAGCTGACAGGTAGATATGATACGGTCATCCCAATTTCGGGTTTCTGTGTTAATGATGCCTGTAGTTGAGCCGTTTGATGGTTCGACGGAGTAGAGGCCTGTCAGTTTGAATGTAAGCCAGTCGTTGAGCATGGTGATTCGTCTTGTGTCCTTATAAATATCGGGCGCATTATTCTTTACCCAGTGCAGTCTTGGTATTGCACCAAGTGCAAAAGTCTGTCCAGATACCTTGTAAAGGTCATCCTCGATGTTTTCAGAAAGTGCGTGAAGTTTCGAGACTTCGTTGATAGCACGTGAATCGACATTGGAAACCGCCCAGATTTCTTCATTCTCTTCATTATAAAGAACAAAGCCTTCGCGCATGCTTGTTGTCGATATTGCAACAATTTCCTTTGGGTCTATGCCAGAGTCTTCTATAACATCACACATGGTCTTTAACATGAGCTTTTCGTTTTCCTTGACATCGAAATCGATAGCCCCTTCAAACCTCGGATCTTCTTTATGTGTCCATTCTTCACTTGCCATCGCCACCTGATTGAATCTTTCATCAAAGAGGATGGAACGAATACTGCCTGTTCCAGCGTCGATGGCCATCAAATATTTGCTCATCTAATCACCTTCAATCATTTGTTTTTGAAATTCAAGAGTGCATTCGCAGTGTCTTCGTCAGTAATGAGAATGTTTACAAATTTGCCCATCAGAGCGGAGTAGATGGCCTGAACCTTTTCAGGACCACCGGCAACGCCGATTATTTTTTCCTTGTTTCTCAGTTTTTCAAGCTGAATACTAATGAGTCTCTTGTGAAGACTTGTTTCTAGTATATTGCCATCCTTGTCGAAAAATTGACTCAGGATGTCTCCAACGGCACCTTGCATTCTAAGCAGTGCAAGATCTTCCTTGTTGGCAATGCCATACTTGAAAATTGTCGCTTCGTTTGACACAGCGCCTATACCGACAATAGATAGGGTAGAGAGCTCTGTCATGTTTAAAACACTTTGTATGCTGCTTTCCTTAAGAAGTATGTTTGCAACCTCTTCAGAAGAAGCAATAAGCGGAGCCGGCAGAATATGAATGTTTGGGACAGTCTCTGATGCCGCGCCGCGCTGTGTTCCAGAAATAATTGCAGAAGTATAGTAAGATACACCGCCAGAGAGTGTGACGAGTGAGATTTCCTTATCAAGTGAATAAATCAAATGATTGAGTGTTTTGGAAACCGTGTCGCCATAACCAATATTAATATAGGTATTCTCGTCAACTTTCTCTTCAATGTATTGTGCAGCAGCCTTCGCGATGTTGTCATTCAAGTCGTTAATAGTCGTAGGAACTATAAACACATCTTTTAATTGAAATTTCTCCTTCATCTGAGCTTCAAGTTCCATATTGACCTTTGCTTGCGTGTCGATATGGAAACGAATGATGCCTTCGCGCTTGGCTTGGTTAAGGATCTTAACGACCTTCATGCGCGAAATGCCCAGATGCTTGGCGATTTCTTGCTGTGTCATATCGTCTTTGTAATAACACCAGGTTACCTTGTACATTAAATTGTTTTCGAACATATTAATTCTCCCTCTATAGATAAATGAACAAATCATTACATTAAAACAAATGTTGCGATATAAATAATTTGTTCTTTCGATTGCATTATATCAACCGTATATTGCCCTGTCAATAATTGTTCAAAGTTTTAGAAAATTTTAAAAACCAGTTGACATCCCAATCTTCGTACACTATTATGAAAGTGTTATCGGAAATACGACAAATGTTCAAACGACAAACAAATGTTTTACTAAATGACGAGTAAACACAAATAACAAATTATTTACGTTCAAACATTTGAAACAAATTTAGTCATGCTGGGGGTCGAATATGAAAGGTAAACAGTCTCTTATTCGCTTGGAAGGCATAAAAAAGTCTTTTGGAGACAACGCCGTGTTAAAAGGCGCTTCAATGGAACTATCTGAAGGCGAAGTTATTGCAATAATAGGCGGAAATGGTGCCGGCAAGAGTACCCTGATGAAAATCATCATGGGAATTTACAAGTCGGACGGCGGCAGCATATATATGAACAATGAGAAGGTATCATTGAACTCGCCGTCTGCAGCACTTGATAGAGGAATCTATCTTGTACCGCAGGAACCGCTTTTATTCCCTAATATGAGCGTCGAGGAAAACGTTCTTGCAGGCTTTAAAGAAAATAAAACCTTCCTTAAAGAAAAACTGAGAAAGCTGATTGGAAAATTGGGATGGAAAATCTCGCTGACACAAAGTGCGGCCACATTATCGATTGCTGAGCAGCAGCTTGTGGAAATTTTGAGAGGTCTTCTTAGGGAAGCAAAAATCCTTATTCTAGATGAACCGACATCTACGCTTACATTTAAGGAAATCAAATCCTTCTTCAATTTAATGAAGGATCTTCAATCAAAAGGCATTGGCATGTTCTATATTACCCATAGACTCACTGAGGTCTTTGAAGTCGCAACGGATGTCGTTATCCTGCGTGATGGCGAAATCACAATGAGTGGACCTGTGTCTGATTTTACAAAGGATATGCTGATTCAGGGTCTGCTTCCTGAGAATGCATGCAGAAACCATGAAGCCTGTGCTTCAAACACGGTGAACTATAATGCTGAACCGGTCCTCAAGCTTGAAAATGTTACAGGATACGGATTTAAAGATATATCCTTTTCGGTATATCCAGGCGAGATTCTTGGACTGGCAGGGGTTGTCGGATCTGGACGAACTGAACTGGCCGAAGCCATATTTGGAAAAGGTGAGGTCCTCGGTGGTGAGGTTCAGCTCTGCAATGAATGCATCAAGGGACTTCCAACCAAAACCATTGTAGAGAAGGGACTCAATTATGTTCCAGAAGACAGACATTTGAATGGGGTCTTCAGTTTATCTGATGTGAATGTCAACATGACGTCTGCCATTTTATCCAGAATGGGAAGTGTCTTTGTCAATCGCAAGAAGGAAAAGGAAGTCACACAAAAATATATTGATGATTTCAGAATTAAGGTAACCGGGCATGACCAGACGCTAAAGTCGCTTTCTGGCGGTAATCAGCAAAAGGTTGTAATCGGACGCATATTGTCAACAGATCCCAAGCTTGTCATTTTGGATGAGCCAACCCGTGGTATTGATGCTGGTGCTCGGGGAGACGTTTACAAGATCATTCATGAACTGAAGGAAATGGGACTGGCAATACTGCTTATTTCGTCAGACTTTGAAGAAATCCAGGAGTTGGCCGACCGAACAGAAATCATGTGTCACGGTACGAATACACTCCTGCTAGAAAAGCATGAGATGACAATGGATCGGTTGACCAAAGCCGCATTCGGGCTTGTGTAAGACGAGACATGTAGGGAAGGGTGATATTGGTTTATGCAATTATTAAAGAAGATACTTGAAAAGAGAGAAATAACTGCTCTAATATTCCTGCTCATGCTGTTCATGGGAGTTGGACTCAGGAATCCTGACTTTGTCAGCTTCCAGAGTATCATGACGGTATTAAAAGGAAGTGTTCTTTACATATTTTTAGCTGTAGGTATGACTTTTGTTCTTCTTACCGGAGGCATTGACGTTTCCGTAGGTGCAACACTCGGCATATCGGCAGCCATATCCGCAACGATGATCCGAGATGGGCAGAGCGTTATTCTAGCGATTATACTTTCCGTTATTGTTGGCCTCATCATCGGGTGGATCAACGGTGTAGGAGTTGCCATAGTCAAGGTTCCAGCGATTATTATGACCCTTGGTGTGCTCGGTATAGTTCGGGGCATCATGATCCTTTATACGAACGGGAAATGGGTTGAAAATCTGCCGGACACATTCAAAATGGCCTCGCAGAAAACATTCCTGGGTTTGAATGGCTACTTCCTTATGGTTGTCGTCGTCGTCGCCCTCGTAAACTACTATTTTGTCAAAGCACGTACGGGCAAGTACTTTGCTGCAATTGGAGACAATGTTGACGGTGCTACACTTGTCGGCATTCCAGTCAGGAAGTTTACCATCATGGCTTATGTCATTTCCGGTTTATGTGCATCCATTGCAGGCGTTGTTTTTGCTTCCCAGGTGGGCTTTGTGACAAGTAACACGGGTGTCGATATTGAAATGGTCGCCATAGCGGCGTGTGTACTAGGTGGTGTCAGCTTAAGCGGTGGCATAGGTTCGGTTGTGGGTGCATCCCTTGGTGCAATAATCATGACTGCAATCAACTCCGCGCTGATTTATCTGAAGGTTCCTTCATTCTGGAACAAGTCCATTCAAGGCATGCTTCTCATAATTATTGTTGTGGCCGATGTACTCATTCACAAATATTTTGAAGAGAAGGCACGTAAGCAAAGATTGTCTGCGCGTTCAATGTCGACAGACAAAAAGGACGAAATCATTGAAGACTCTTTGATGGTGGGAGGTAATGCACAATGAATCAGCTAAAGCGTTTTAAAGCCAAATGGGAGTTGTCTCTAATCGTCTTTCTTATTATGGAAATAGCCTTGTTTGGTTTTCTGAATCCGAGATTTTTAAAAATGCGCGTTTTGCTTAACAGCGCCAATGACTTTGTTACAGTTGCAATTATCGCTCTTTTCATGACCCTGGTTATCGTTACTGGCGGAATAGATATTTCCATGGGGTCTGTTGTCGGACTGACTTCAGTTGTCATGGGACTACTTTGGCAGGAAATGGGACTCAATATATGGGCTGCTGTATGTCTTGCCATTGTCGTCGGCGGCATTTGCGGGGCAATCAACGGCTATCTGATTGCATACATTGGGGTACAGGCCATGGTCGCCACCCTTGGAACCAGTTTTCTCTATGCTGGCGTATCGCTGGTCATCATCGGTTTTTCTGGAATCAGTGCTGCAGAAGGGATTACAGGTTTTCCAGATGCTTTTAGAGAACTGGGACACGGTAAGTTTCATGGCATACCGAGTTCGATCATTCTCTTTCTCGTACTCATTGCGGTAGCCTACATTATTCTTCATAAAACGGTTTATGGACGACGTGTATTCCTAACAGGCGTCAACAGAAAAGCCGCAGAGTTCTCAGGCATACATACTAAGCTCATTATCATGAGTACACATATGCTTGTTGGTATGGGTGCTGCTATCTCTGGCATGTACATAACATCATATTTAAGCTCTTCCAGGGCTGACCATGGGGCGACTTTGACGCTTTCGGTCATTACGGCAGTCGTGCTTGGCGGTACGGCGATAACTGGGGGAGAGGGTTCTGTAATAGGAACCGCTCTTGCAAGTGTAATTATTGGTCTGATGACACTGGGCTTACAAATGGCGGGGCTTCCCACTCAATTCGTAAGTATAGGCATCGGCATACTGCTGGTTGTATCCGTTTCGATTAAAAGTACCCTCTCAGGAGGCGCACTTTTCTCCGAACTTAAAAAGAAATGGATCACAGCAGAAAAATAATCGTTAATATCAAGTCTTTTGCATAGGGACAGTCGCAAAGGCTTGATGATTATACACAAAGGGAGGATGAAAAAATGAAAAGAAAGCTTTTATCGTTAATGCTGATTGGTATGATGGTGGTATTTAGTTTGGCAGGGTGTTCTAAACCGGCTGAGCAAGCGACAGAGAGCAGTCAAGCGGCTCCTGCAGCTGAAGTAGCACAGGAAGAATCGACAGGTGTGGATCCATCGGATGTCTCTGTAGTGTTTATTCCTAAGCTAACGGGTAACATGTTCTTCGAATCAGCAAACGAAGGTGCACAGGCAATGGCTAAAACTGTTGGATTTGAATGTAAGTACGATGGTACTACAAATGCAACGGTTGCGGATCAGGTTCAAGTTATCAACTCGGCAATCAATCAAGGCTACAACGCAATTGCAGTATCTTCAAACTCACCAGATGGTTTGAACGAAGCACTAAAATCTGCTAAAGAGACAGGCATGAAGGTTGTTACTTGGGACTCAGACGTTAATCCTGAGTACAGATCACTTATGGTAAGCCAGGGTACTCCAACTCAGCTTGGCAAAATGCTGATCGATATGGTAGCTGAGCAAATTGATGACGCGCACAATGCTTCAATTGATTTTGCCTTCTTCTACTCAAGCCCTACAGTAACAGACCAAAACTCATGGGTTGAAGCTGCTAAGGAATATGTAGCATCTGATTTCCCTAACTGGAACCTTGTAACAACAGAATACGGCGAATCTGACGCACAGAAATCAATTCAAGTGGGTGAGTCTATTCTAAATACATACAAGGACATCGATGCAATTATCTGTCCAGACTCTACTGCACTTCCAGGTATGGCACAGGCAGCTAAGAATCTTGGCAAAAATGCAGAAGATGTGATCATCACTGGTTTTGCAACACCGAGCTCAATGAGAGACTTCGTAAAAGACGGCACACTGACTCAATTTGGTCTGTGGGACTGTGAAGTTCAAGGCGCTATGGGCGCGTACATTGCATACTGGCTAGCTGCAGGAAATGAATTTGCAGTAGGCGATACAATTGATATTCCAAACGTAGGTGTTGTAGAAATCATGTCCAACGCAGTACTTGGCCACACTTATGAAGCTGATGATTCAGGCGTTGTACTTATGCCAGAGCGTACAGTCTTCACAGTTGAAAACATTGACGACTTCAACTTCTAGGACTCGTTTCACTTCAATAATCAAAGTTTAGTATAAAACCACTTTCCTTCGGGGGAGTGGTTTTTCTCATAGTGCGCCCGGCATGGGCGCACTCTAGTCGGTGAAAGTCCGATACGGGGGCTGGTAGTGCCAACCGTTAGCCAAGAGCAAGGGTGTCCAACGTGAGGTGGAATCTGAAGGAAGCTGGAGGCAAAGTGCCGAGCCGAGGCACACGAATCACATTTGAGGCTTAACCAAGTGGATGAGGTTGCTATACAAACCAAAGTCCGATAACTACCCGAAACTTGGAAAGTAGATGTGGCGGCTACATGGCATGAAAGAGTGCGTTCTTACCCGGGGAGGTCTCAAGGATAAGTCCTGAAAAAAAATGGATGGACAACCCATGCAATGATGTATGGCTGAACCTTGAGAAGTCAGCAGAGGTCATAGTAGTCAGAGGGTCATGAACCTTTGATGAAGGACTGAACATTAGACAGGTGATTATCAATGAAAGATTCAAATCGACAGCAAAGAAAGCAGAAAACTTCAGATGAAGGCTACTTGAGAGAGATAAGGTTGGAAACCGAAAGGGTATCAGGAGCGCCGAGCTGTGATATGGCATCTTCATGCGAGAAAGCCAGGCAGAAATCGAGTACGGAAAATCTGCTTGAGCGCATCGTTCATAAGGAAAACATGAATAGAGCGGTCAAGCGCGTTGTCAAGAACAAGGGAAGCCATGGGATAGATGGAATGCAGGTTGATGCACTTCGACCCTACCTGATAGACCACGGACGAGAAATTGTGGAGACAATCTTAGAGGGAAGGTATAAACCAAATCCAGTAAGGCGGGTAAACATCCCGAAACCAGATGGTGGCGAAAGAGCGCTGGGGATACCAACAGTGGTAGACCGAGTGATTCAACAAGCCATAAGCCAAGTGTTGTCCGAAATCTATGAGGAGAAATTCTCAACATACAGCTACGGATTTCGTCCTGGAAAAAGCGCGCATATGGCGCTGAAACAGGCAAAGCGTTACATCAATGAAGGCAATAGATATGTTTGTGACATAGACCTTGAGAAATTCTTTGACAGGGTTAATCATGACAAGCTGATGCACCTCATTTCTCTTGAGATAGCTGACAAGCGAGTGCTGAAACTGATAAGAGCATACCTAAATGCAGGTGTGATGGAAAATGGTATAAAAGTGCGAACAAGAGAAGGGGCTCCACAAGGCGGACCTCTTAGTCCGCTACTGTCAAATATCATGTTGAATGAGCTGGATAAAGAGTTAAATCGAAGAGGACATAAATTCTGCCGGTATGCTGATGACTGTAATATTTATGTCAAGAGCAGGCGAGCAGGACAAAGAGTTATGGCATCAATTAAGACATTTCTAGAATGCGAACTGCATTTGAAAGTGAATGAAAAGAAAAGTGCTGTAGCAAGTCCAACACGAAGAAAATTCCTTGGATACAGCTTCTACTATACTAAGAATGGCGTGGACTTTCGAGTATACTCCCGAAGTGTACAGAAGCTAAAAGCAAAGATTCGACAAATCACAAACCGCAACGTCAGCATGAACTTCGAACAGCGAACACATCGTCTGCTTGAAGTCGCGAGGGGATGGACAAACTACTTCAAGATGGCAAGGATGAAGAAGCTGTTAGTTGAAATGGATAGATGGATTCGAAGACGACTTAGGGCATGCATCTGGAAGACATGGAAGAAAATCCGAACACGTTATAGGAATCTGATAAAACTAGGAATCCCAAAGCAAAAAGCTTGGGAGTTTGCGAACACTAGAAAAGGCTACTGGAGAATTTCCAATAGCCCTATTTTGCAACGTTCCATTACTAACGAAAGACTTACTAAACGTGGATTTGTCAGTTTATCTTCGCTGTACAAGAAATATGCTGTCTAATGAACCGCCGTATACCGAACGGTACGTACGGTGGTGTGAGAGGTCGGTGGCTGAATTAATCGGTCACCTCCTACTCGATCAATATCAATGCAATATAGGTGTATTATGAAGTGACAGCACTGGGAAAAAACTATACAATACTTAAAAAGATTCTATCGTTGAGGTGTTAGACTAAATAATGAAATATTTGTGAGGGAAGTTGGTTACGGGATGAAAAAAATGGTGTTGGTAGCATTTAAAAAAACTACACGAGATTATTATACAGAAGAACTCAAAACTTTCTTTGGAAAATACGCTGAAGTGACTGGATATTCTACGGAAGAAGGTATTGGTGATCTATCGGACGCGGATCTGGTACTTCTTACAGGTATAGGCATAAAAGATACAATGAAAATCCATACCTATACGAAAGGCAATATCATTTATATGAAACGTACATATTCAAATGCGGCCTTCAAAAAACTGAGAGAAGTGCCTCCTGGTACTACGGCAATGTTCGTCTGCAATGACCAGTTTTCTGCGTATGAGAGTGTAGCGATTATTAATAGTATAGGAAACTGCAATATTGATCTTGTGCCTGTCTATCCTGAGATGGATGAAATTCCAAAGCTTGATTATGCAATAACGCCTGCACAGGTTCAATATGTTCCTGAAGAAACTGCAAATGTGGTAGATATAGGCTGGCGTGTAATTAGCACATCGACCATGTTTGATATCGCAACAAATTTGAATGTATTAAATAAAAAACTATATGATGAAATCATAAGAAGACAAAGTGATATAATGCCTGTCAATATGGGCATGGAGTATTTGATTGAAAATACCCACCAAATTCGTGACATGACTCGGGAAGGCATTGTGTATACAGATGATGACTTAAGAATCAGAAACTATAATGATACGGTACTTCAGTCTTCAAATGTTGCACAGTATATGGGACAAAACATAATTGGAACATTGATTCCAGAGGAATACAAGGATGTTTTTATTGGGAATCAAAACGTAGAAAATATTCTATTCGAGCATCCGGTTACAAAAAAAGTACTGGAAGTTTCAAAGCGTGCTTTGGTGATTCACGACAAGCAATTCGGATACATTTTTAAAATTGAAGATCAGACGGAAATCAAGGCGCTTGAACTTCGACTAAAAAACGAAATGTCATCACGTGGGCATGTTGCACGTTATACCTTTAAAGATATCTTAGGCAGAAGTCAGGCGATTGAGGAATGCAAAAAAAAGGCAATAAAAATTGCACAGCTGGAAAATGTCGTATTGATTACAGGTGAAAGTGGCTCTGGAAAAGAACTTTTCGCACAATCCATGCACAATGCTTCCAAACGCAATAAGATGCCTTTTTTAGCTATAAACTGTTCAGCGCTTCATCCACATCTTTTAGAGAGTGAACTCTTTGGTTATGAAGAGGGGGCATTTTCAGGTGCTAAAAAAGGTGGTAAAAAGGGATTGTTCGAGCTTGCGAACAAAGGGACTCTCTTTCTTGATGAGATTGGAGAATTGCCGCTGGAAGTTCAAGCGAAGTTTCTTCGTGTTTTGCAGGAAAAGGAATTAATACGAGTCGGGGGCAGTGATATCATATCGGTGGATGTGCGCATAATCGCAGCAACAAATCGATCATTATCTGAGCGCGTAGAAAATGGCGATTTTAGAAAAGACCTGTATTATCGCTTAAGCATATTTCCATTGATGATTCCAAATCTAAAGGAAAGAAAGGAAGATGTTTTACCACTTGCGTATCAGTTTTTGAAAGAGTTTGATGCATCGGATAAAATTTTTCATCCTGATCTCATTCGATTCCTAACCAACTATGGGTGGCCTGGTAATATTCGTGAACTTAGAAATTGTATAGAGTATATGGCCTATATGGGAGAGTGCGAACTTACACTTGCGGACCTACCCTCTTCAATTAATCAGGAAAAAGTATCAAGTGCAGGCACTTGTGGAAGCTTTTCAGGCGATGCGTTAACGAAAAGTGAGCGTTCACTTTGTTTATGTATTCTTAAAAGCCTTGATAATAGGCGTCTGGGAAGAAGGGCATTATATAAGAAACTCATGGAGTCCGGATACGATACAACGGAATATGAGGTGAGAAAACTCTTGCAGTATTTGACAGAAAATGCGTACATAGAAGCTCTGCCGGGAGTAAAAGGCGCTAAGGTGACTGGCAAAGGTCATGCGCTGCTTGGAGAGACTATTTGAATTACACTCGTGATACATACAAGAAACACGAGCTACCCATAAAGACCCGTAAAAACCCGAATGAACCTACATAAACCCAAAACAACCAATATAATTTGAACATAATGTAATTTAAAACCTCAATACTCTCAAAATGAGTAATGAGGTTTGTTTTTTTTGCACAATTTATTTTGCAAAATACAGTTTTTCAAATATGCACTATAAATTTATAGTGCGGATCAAAACTTTTAGAGACCTTGAAATACCTAGAGTTCAAGATAGTCTTTAATATGAAATTTGGTTTATGAACTTAGTTTCCCGTAATTTTTGCCAATGAAAAAATAATGAAATACGTGTTTTGATTAAGTTGATAGCAACTTGGCACATGTTTTGCATATATTAGGATTCGTTAACATAATAATATCTATTAAGTAGTTTAAGGAGGTGGTCTGAATGAATGAGTCATATGTTTTTAAAATGTATGAAGCACTGCATGCTATGCCTGAAAAGTCTCTTGAGGAAGAGAGAACAGCGGCGTTTATTGCTAACGAACTGGAAAAAATGAATCTGAATGTAAGACGAAATTTTGCAGGACACATTGTTGTTGGAGAACTGGACAGCGGGAAACCGGGAACGGTATTAGCCATGCGCGCGGACATGGATGCACTCGAGTTTTCTATTGACAACAAGACGCAGTATATCCATGCATGTGGTCATGACGCAAATGCAGCAATGTTGCTTGCAAGTGCAAAGCGTATTACGGATCAAGGTATTTCAAAAGGGAAAGTGAAGTTTGTTTTTCAACCAGCAGAAGAAACAGGAGACGGAGCAATTATGGTCGTCAATAGCGGTGTTTTAGATGAGGTTGATGAAGTTGTCGGCGTACATTTAAGACCAATCGCAGAAGCAAGGGTCGGTCAAGCCACACCAGCACTTTTTCATGGTGCATCCAGAATGACAGAGTACAAAATAACAGGCAAAGCATCACATGGTGCACGTCAGCATCTTGGAATCAATGCTATAGATGCAGCTGCCCTGGCTGTCAATGCAATCAATGCAGTACGTGTTGACCCACGTGTTTCTCATTCTGCTAAAGTGACAGGTATTCACTCTGACGGTACAGCATTCAACATTATTCCAGAATCGGTGCACATAAGACTTGATTTAAGAGCACAAACAAACGAAGTAATGGATGAACTGGTATCACAAGTCCAAAGGGCGATTGAAAGAAGTGTTGAATCAATTGGTGCTAAAGCTGAAGAGGTGTTCAGTAATCTTTTGCCGGCATCTGAATATGATCAGGAAATGATTGAAGATGCACGTGCATCGATTGCGTCTATTCTAGGAAGCTCACTTGATCCTATTGTAACGCCAGGTGGAGAAGACTTTCATAATTTCACTAAAATGCTGGATTTGAAAGCAGCTTATATTGGAGTTGGAGCGGATCTATCTCCAGGATTACATAAGCCAGAAATGACCTTTGATTTTAAAGCACTTGAACATGGGGAAGCAATTCTAACTGAATTCGCATTTAGAAGAATAGGAAAGGTATAGGTGAGAAAATGGAAGCGAGAGCTATGAAAAAACAGACGCCTAATCCGGCGCCAAAAAAGAAGTTCAAAGTACCCAATGCATATACATTAATTATTATGTTCATTATTGCCTCAGCACTTATGACATACATTATACCTGCAGGTGAATACAATACGTATCTGGACGAAGCAACGGGTAGAAATATCGTTGATGCAACAACATATCACCATGTGGATCGTTCGCCCATCGGCGTAGGCGATTTCCTCTTGTCAATTCCTGAGGGTCTTATGGGTGCGGCAGGAATGATATTTCTTGTATTTCTGATTGGTGGTTTCTTTCAAATTATCAATGATACAGGGTCAATTGATGCTGCAATTAATGTACTTGTTCAGAAACTGGGTGATAAGTCCATTTTAGTCATACCGATTGTTATGGCAATTATGTCGCTTCTCGGTGCGCTTGGTATTATTGTAAACGCAGTAATTGCATTTATTCCAATAGGTCTTGCACTTTCAAAAAAATTGAAGCTGGACCCAATAGCGGGTATGGCAGTTATGTATCTAGGGGCTTTTACGGGCACTACAACGACACCAATGGGATATTACAACACTATGCTTGCTCAGACAATTTCTGGACTTGAACCCCTGTCGGGTTTTGCCTTCAGAGCGGCAGTTTGGTTCATTGTATACTTGGTGACCGTGGTTTATGTACTTCGTTATACCAAGAAAATACAAAATGATCCAAGTGCAAGTATTTACAACAATTTTGATATGGAATCCGGACTGAGAACAGATGAAGGTTCATTGACATTCAACTGGAGACATGCCATTGTCCTAATTGCACTCATTGCTGGTTTTACAATTTATGCTTATGGTTCTTTCAAATTGAAGTGGGGCATTAATTATCTAAGTGCAACAATGATGGCAGTTGCGCTCATTAGTGGTCTTGTAACGCGTACGCATCCAGATGATATGGCTGTATCATTTATTGAGGGATGTAAGAGCATGGTATTTGGGGCACTTGTAATAGGTTTTGCAAAGGCGATTACGATTGTTCTTACAGATGGTAAAATCATTCACTCCATCATTTACTACATGTCACTACCCCTAAAAGAACTTCCAGCTATGATTTCTGCGGTCTTCATGTTCTTAATGAATCTTGTATTTAACTTCTTTGTTCCATCAGGTTCAGGTCAGGCAATGATCGTTATGCCACTTATGGCACCGCTTTCTGATGTTGTCCATGTGACGCGTCAGGTGGCCGTTTCTGCATATCTATATGGTGATGGATTTTCAAATACGATTATTCCAACCTCTGGCGTGCTTATGGGTGCACTAGGTGTTGCAAAAATCCCATGGCAAAAATGGCTGAAGTTCCAATTGCCTCTATTTGGTCTCTGGGTGCTTATTGGCACACTGGCAATTATTATTGGAACACTTGTTGGTTGGTCTTAGTATTGATAAAAGTAATCTCTAAAATAATAATGATTGAAACTCTAGCCATGAGCTAGGTCGGGTCTATGTATCTTTGATTATAAGATGCATAGACCTGTTTTCATTTACTGAAGTCTTTTCTATTGAATCATCCGTGGAAGGGTAATGTAAGAGAGCTAAGGAATGTCATTGAATTTTCCATAAATATGACAGCAAGTCCTATGATTCGGGTGAGCGCTTTGCCATCAGATATGCTTCAGCCAGTCCGTGAGGACTTTGACGGTTTAAATATTGAAGAGAACACAAGGCGGCTTATGCGCTATGAGCTTGACCAGTATGGCACCACAACCACTGGTAAGGAATCTGCAGCAAAGGCTCTTGGAATTTCGCTTGCAACTTTATATCGAAAAATGAAAGAATATGGTCTCCAATAAAGCCGAGTGAGAGTTTTGTTCATTTCGTAGTGCTTTACTCGGATATGTAGCGATGCTATAATTTTATCAAGCCAAACAGTTGGCTGTACTACATAGGAGGGGAAGACATGAAAAAGTTTGTTACATTTTTAGCAATGATGGTTCTCGTTGTTGGTTCGCTGGCAGGCTGCGGACCGAAAGAAGAAGCAGCTCCAGCTCCGGAAGCTGCACCAGAAGCTACTGAAGCGGCAGCAGCTGATGTTGATGCAGTTACGACAGCTTCAATCGTCAATGATGCTGACGCACTGGTAAATGCACTGAGTGCTGATGGCGCATGGATTGCAGCATCGCTAAACGATCTTTCTTACGACAAGGAAATTGTTGTTGAAGGTGAATTTATCAATAAGGAGAAGGTTGCAAGAAAGCTGGCACTTTATACGCAGGACGAAAACCATAAGATCACTGCATCCTTTAAACTGACAGCGCCTAAGATGACAGTTAAGAGCGAAAATTTCCGTATTCAAGGCGGTACTTTCGTAGGCGATGTATACGTTGAAGCAAATGGATTCAACCTGCGCGCTGGCGGCGTTGACGGTAACGTATATTTTGCAAGCAAAGAAGCACTTGACACATTCCTGATGAATGACGATGCTTTCATTACAGGAATGGTTAAAGTTGCAGATGTTGACGTTGTAACAAGTGCATCTCTTGTTGTCGATGCCAACGACCTAGTTAAGGGTCTTTCGGCTGACGGTACTTGGATTGTTGCTGCTTACAACAACATGGCGATTGCTAATGAAATACTTGTTGATGGTGAATTCATCCATAGAGATGCTGTAGCAAGAAAGCTTGCGCTTTATACACAAGATGAGGAAAGAAACATTACTGCATCATTCACAGTTTCTGCACCTAAGATGACTGTTAAGAGTGAGAACTTCCGTATTCAAGGCGGAACTTTCAAGGGTGATGTTGTCGTAGAAGCGAACGGCTTTAATCTGGTTGCTGCTCAAATCGATGGTAACCTCTACTTTACATCTCAAGAAGCAATGGATACGTTTGTAATTTCTGATGACAGTACGGTAACAGGTGAGACTGCAGTTCAATAGTTGAACTGCGATCTATCCGAGTAAGTACTCGAATTCAAGGACGCATAAGTCAGTATTTTCTGGCCTATGTGTCCTTTTACATATTTGGAATAAGACGTTGACTTGTTATAATGGAAAATAGGTTAATTACATACAAGTTCATTAACTGAAGTTACTGGACATACAGTTGGGTAAAGTGCACTACTTGCATATTCATAGGGGGAACTTAAATGAAAACACTTAGATTGGCTATGTTGGGGTTTGGAAATGCCGGTAAGGCATTTGGAGAACTCATTTTGAAGTATGACAAACGTATGAAGGAAGAATTTGGTATGGAAGTCCGCATTACAGCTGCTGTTACAGGTAGCAGAGGGACTGTTGTAAATCCAGAAGGTATGGATATCCGTCGCGCTATTGATGACTTGAACACGACAGGTAAATTCTCACCACAAACACCGGGACTATGTGACATGGGTGCAATGGAAGTCCTGCATAAGGCAGATTATGACGTTGCTGTTGAAATCACACCTCTTGACGTATTTACAGGGCAACCGGCGCTTGACCATATTCGTACTGCTATGAAAAGAGGAAAGCATGTCATTACGGCAAACAAGGGGCCCCTTGCGCATGGTGCAAAGGAGCTGAAGGCTTTGGCTTGTGCAAACGATATACAGTTCTATTACGAGACGACGGTTATGGATGGAACACCTATTTTCAATCTCGTGGACGAGACGCTTCCCTTTTGCAAAGTCCTTGAAATACGCGGTATATTGAATACCACGACGAACTTCATGCTTGAGGAAATGGCGGGCGGAAAAACGTATGAAGAAGCCATGGAAGAGGGGCGCAGGCGTGGATTCGTTGAAGCTGATCCATCTCTTGATATAGATGGCTGGGACGCCGCAGCCAAACTGACCGCCCTCATGAATGTACTTATGGATGCGGATCTGAAACCTCAGGATATAGAGCGGACAGGTATTGGCAACATCACACTTGACAATATCGAAGAAGCGGGTGCGGACGGTAAGGTCATTAAGTTGATCTGCAAGGGTTCTATTGTGGATGGAAAGCCGGTCGGCAGTGTTGAACCAGTCAGGATTCCTCTGAATCATGATTATGCTTCCATAAACGGGACCTCCTCTGTTGTCACGCTGGTTACGGACTTGATGGGTGCCGTAACCGTAACAGAGCATGACCCGGAAATCGAACAGACGGGATACGGTATTTTCAGTGACCTGCTTAGATTGATACGGAATCTGTAGGTGCAATAAACAAACAACCCCCGTATTACTGATTTGACAGTAATGCGGGGGTTGTTTTTGTGTCTTGATTTAAAGACATTTATAAGGCAGTGAAAGTTCAATTTACACGTTGAATCTAAACAGAATTACATCGCCGTCCTGAACAATGTACTCTTTACCTTCAAGTCTTACTGCACCTTTTTCCTTGGCAGCAGACATTGTGCCAAATTCACTGAGTGCTTCAAAAGCGATAGTTTCTGCACGGATAAAGCCACGTTCGATATCTGTGTGGATTTTTCTGCCGGCCTGAGGCGCTTTAGTGCCTTTAATGATTGTCCATGCACGAACTTCCTGTGGGCCTGCAGTCAGGAATGAAATAAGACCAAGCAGGTGGTATGAAGCACGAACCAGTTTGTCGAGGCCTGACTCAGAAAGACCAAGATCCTCAAGGAAGGCCATTTTGTCTTCATCGTCAAGTTCAGAGATTTCCTGTTCGATCTGTGCACAGATTGTGATAACCTCTGCATCTTCTGTAGCTGCAAAGTCGCGAACTTCTTTAACGTAATCATTGTCTTCGCCAGCAATCAGGTCTTCCTCAGACACATTTGCAACGTAAATGATTGGCTTGTAGCTTAGCATGTTCAGTGATTTTGCGAACTCTACCTCATCATCAGTAAGGTCCATTGTTCGTGCTGAAACGCCGCTTTCAAGAACCTCGGCAATTCTCTTTAGAAGATCAAGTTCCTTCTGCTGTGTCTTGTCGCCCTTAACCGCTTTTTGAACGCGCTGGATACGGCGGTCAAGCATTTCAATATCAGAAAAAATAAGTTCAAGGTTAATGGTTTCAATGTCTTTTTTAGGACCGATTTCACCGTCAACATGGACAACGTTGGCATCTTCGAAGCAACGCACAACATGTACAATCGATTCTACTTCTCGAATGTGGCTTAGGAATTTGTTTCCGAGGCCCTCGCCTTTGCTGGCACCTTTAACCAGACCTGCAATATCGTAAAACTCAATTGCTGTTGGAACGATCTTCTTTGAATCGTAAAGCTCTTTTAGGATATTCAGTCTTTTATCTGGTACAGAAACAACACCAACGTTAGGATCTATAGTACAGAAAGGGTAATTGGCAGACTCCGCGCCAGCCTTTGTAATTGCATTGAAAAGTGTACTCTTGCCTACGTTTGGCAAACCTACAATACCGAGTTTCATTAAAATCTTCCTTTCATCATATATCATTAAAATAGAATTATTATATTCGCTAATTTATGCATACCTTAGAATTATATACGAAATGATAGCAAGACGCAACAAAATAGAGGATGGTCACGTAAAGGACACATTATCTCGTTATACTATTAACGACAGTAGGAAACGAGGTGTCCCGATGAAAAGTTATCGGATTTGTTTTATAAGCTGCCTGTTGTTTGGCGCTTCCATGGTCACGTTGGCTATCGGCAGGGGAAAAACTGATTTTTATCATGTACTGCCTTTTATACTAGGCGTCTTGTCGGCTGGTGCATGTAGCCTTTGCATATTCATGACCAGAAAACAAAAGGAAATCAATAAGCTGCTAATGGTAGACTGCAACCCCAATGCTTATCTTGAAAAGATGAACAGGCTGGAACAGCAGGCCTACAGTGAAAAGTTCAGAAGACTCATAAAAATAAACATAGCAGCCGGACTTATATATTCAGGAGAGGTTGAGCAAGCTGTTTCCATATTGCAGAGCATCACGCTAAAGGGCCTTAGTCCTATGCACAAGGGTATATATTATAACAATCTTGCATTTGCCTATCTCATGATGAACAATACACAAGAGGCACAGAACATATTCAAGAACCATATTGGAGAAATGCTTGCCGCTGAGAGGGAGTTTACAATCCAGTCCTGTGCCAGGTGCACACAGGCCATTCTTGATTATAAGCAAAATAGAAAAGAGATTGCCAGAGAAACCCTTGACCGTCTTCTCAAGAAAGAGCTTCAACCCCTTCAAAAATCGGTGGCACTCTACTATAAGGGACTTATACTCAATGAAGAGGGGAGTATTTCAACAATTGACACTTTTAAGGAAAGTGCCCGCTATGGTGGCGATACAATCTTTGGAAAACTGTCAATAAGCGCTGTAGAGGGCCATAACTAGTCAAGTTTAAGGCGTTTGAAAATGTAAAATAATTATGAACAGGAAAGGGACTGTGCGGCTTATGCTGGACGGTCCTTTTTTACACTGATATAATGAGAAATGGTGAAACTTCAACGAATACAATCGGGAAGGAATGACAACATGATTGATGAAATCCGTGTCATAGAAATGGCGGATCAGGTTAAACTTCATCTTATTAAATCCAATAAGTTCAAAACGGACTTGATAGGTGTATATATAAAGAGACCACTAAATGAAAAAGAAGCTACTTATAATACACTGCTTACAAGAATTCTGGAGCAGGGGACTGCAAGCTGGCCCACACTTAAAGACCTCAATAACAAGCTGGACAATATGTATGGTGCGATTTTGTCCTGCGATGTAAACAAATACGGTGAAATGCACGCCCTTCAGTTCAAGCTGCAACTTCCAAGTGAGAAGCTTCTGAAAAGCAAGGATCAGCTTGGTGGCGGTATTGAGATTATCAGCGAAGTTTTGAATCGTCCATTTATGGTCGATGGCGTTTTTGACAAGGAAATTTTCGACAACGAGGTAAGAAACCTCAGAGAAGAAATTCAGAGCAGGGTCAACGATAAAATGATGTATGCCCTAGAGCGCTGTACTGAATTCATGTGCGAGGAAGAACCCTTCCGAATCCATCAGTATGGTACGCTTGAGGAGCTTGAGACCATTACTCAGGAAAAACTTGTAGAACATTATAATGAAGTGCTGCGTACTTCGCCTATTGATATTGTTCTCGTAGGCGATCTTGATTTTTCAAGGTCTGAACAACTCGTAAGGGACAAGTTTGAAATTCAGCGTGGCCGCATCATAAAGTTGCGTCCTTCAATTTTTGAGAAAACAATTCATGAGGTACGCAATGTCTCAGAAGATTTTGATGTAAGTCAGGCAAAACTCACGATGGGCTTTAGAACCAACATTTCCTTTGACCACCCCCTGTACAATGCCAGTGTGATTTTTTCTAACATATTGGGAGGGGGAGCAAGTTCAAAGCTCTTTAAGAATGTGAGAGAGAAGGCATCGCTTTGCTATTATATCTTCTCAAGGGTTGAGAAATACAAGGGTATTATGCTGATTAGTTCTGGCATTGAAGCGGATAAGAAGGCAAAGGCACTTGATCTTATTCAAATTGAGCTCGACAAAATGCGTACCGGACTCTTCGATGACAATGATATCAACATTTCAAAAGACGCACTTATGAGTGCTATTCGAAGCATATCCGACTATCCGAATTCGTTTATGAACTTCTACTATTCTCAGAAACTTGATGGGAAGAGCTTTGATTTACAAGGCTTGCTCAAAAAAATTGAACTCGTAACAAAGGATGAAATAATCGAAGCCGGCCGTTTGATGGAACTGGACACGATTTATTTCCTCGCAAAGGAAGGACAAGCCTAATGGAAAGCTATAATGTTACAAAAAGGGTAGACACCCTCCTCGGAGAAACGGTCTACAAAATCAAGCATCCCTGCGGTCTTGAAATACAGTACATGCCCAAAATCGGCTACACAAAAAAGTTCGCCTACTTTGCAACGCGCTACGGCGCATTGTATAACAGTTTTCAGACTCAAGAAGATGAAAAGATCAATATGCCTCTAGGTATCGCGCATTTTCTGGAACACAAAATCTTTGAAGATGCAGAAGGGGACATATTTGACAAATTCTCAAAGCTGGGTGCCAATGTAAATGCCTATACGAGCTTCAACTCGACTTCATATATGTTTTCAACAGTAGACAATTTTTATGACTGTCTGGGACTGCTGCTTGATTTTGTACAGGTATGCCATCTGACCGATGAAAATGTAGAGAAGGAAAAGGGCATTATCAGTCAGGAAATCAAAATGTATGACGATGATCCAGATTGGCGTGTTTACTTCAATACCCTGAAAAACATGTATCACAATCATCCTGTACGTGAAGATGTAGCTGGTTCCATTGACTCGGTCAATACGACAACCAGAAGTCAGCTTCAGCTTTGTTATGACTCTTTTTATGTACCAGAGAACATGATTCTTTTCATTATTGGTGACCTTAACCTTGAAGAAGTCATGACGGCTGTAGAGTCCCATCTGACAGATGACTACAAAAGTAGAAAAAGTGCGCCGCTACTCATCATTCCAGATGAGCCAAAAACCATTAAAGAGCATGAAATACGCCTGCGTATGGATGTTCCCGTACCCCTTTTTCAAGTGGGCTACAAGGATGTTGTCATGGTTACTGACCCTAAGGAGGCAATGCGCCGTACAATTGCTGTAAAGCTGGGGATGGGAATTCACTTCGGTAAAAGCTCCACTTTTTATGCGGATATGTACCGTGCGGGAATCATCAACGCTTCTTTCTACTATGAGTATTCTTCTGGCGCTGATTATGCCCACATCATGTTTGGCGGTGAGTCTGCTGAATATGAGCAGGCAGCAGAGGCCATTAAAAATGAAATTGAAAAAATACATGCACAGGGTATGGATTATTCAGGATTTGAGCGCGTCAAGCGTAAGGCTATTGGTCGCTATTTGAGTAGTTTCAATTCAGTTCAGTATGTGGCAGGTGCATTTGTCTCATACTTCATGAAAGAGATGGATTTATTTGATTACTTGGAATTTCTTGAAGAAATGACACCAGAGTATGTGGAAGAGACACTGAAAAGACATTTGACAACAGAACATGCTGTTATTTCAATCGTGGAATAGGAGGTACATATGGATCCAATAGCATTTGAGATATTTGGATTTCAGATTCGCTGGTATGGGATATTCATTGCAACAGGACTGCTTCTTGCAACCCTGCTCATTTTACAGCGCGCTAAGAAATTGGGATTTAAGGAAGATACAATCATAGACCTGGTAATTGTCTGCATGCCGTCTGCCATCATTGGTGCACGTGCATATTATGTCATTTTCAACTGGTCCTATTACCAGGGTGATGTTCTCAAAATGATCAACATTCGTGGTGGTGGTCTGGCAATTCATGGCGGCGTCTTAGCCGGTGTGCTGGCTGGCTGGATATATACCAGGTTAAAAAGACTTGATTTTGCCAAGCTGATAGACATTTGTGCTCCGGGACTCATTCTGGGTCAGGCCATAGGCCGTTGGGGCAACTATTTCAATTCGGAAGCCCATGGGGGTCCAACAGATCTACCTTGGGGTATTATGGTTGAAGGGCAGAAAGTCCACCCGACCTTCTTCTATGAGTTTATTTGGAATCTGCTCGTACTCGGAGTTCTAATCAAGTACCGCGACCATAAGAAGTTTGACGGAGAGGTCTTCCTTTTATATATGGGGCTTTACTCAATAGGCCGATTCTTTATTGAAGGCCTGCGTACAGACAGTCTGATGCTTGGACCACTTAGAATGGCACAGGTAATCAGTATTGCATTCATGGCCATCGGATTTGGGGCAATTTGGGTTATTCGAAGACATATTAAACAGAATTAATTTTAAAGAACGCCACTTTTTTTAAGTGGTGTTCATATTTTGTTACACATTCTTTGCTAAAATACCTTATACTTATAAGGATTCATGAAAACGCAATGAGGAGACAGTCATTATTATGAAAAGACAATCATTTATTAAGGGCTCCTTGATTCTTATGGTTCTAGGATTCATATCAAGAGCATTCGGCGTATTTTTCAAGGTGCCACTTGATTACCTGGTTGGCGAAGAAGGACAAGGGCTTTATTACATACTTTACCCTGTATATGCAGCACTCATTGCCATGTCATCCGTTGGATTGACAATGGCACTTTCAAAGCAGATCGCACAGTACCGTGCATTGAAGAAGGAGTCTCATGCCTGGATGACCTTCAAACTTGCCTTCAACCTATTCTTTGTCTTTGGGTTGGCATTTACAGCAATTCTACTCCTATTCTCAAAGCAGATCATTCAGGTGCTCGACTGGCCGCAGGAAACTTACTGGGGGCTTATAGGCCTTGGAGCTGCACCGCTTATTGTCTCGATCATGTCTTCCTTCAGAGGACTTTTTGAAGGCAATGAAAACATGGTGCCTACAGGCATATCGATGATTATTGAGCAGTTTGCCCGCGTTGTTTTCGGCATAGGCCTTACCTGGTACTTCATGAAGAATTACAACGATATTGGCATGGCTGTAGGCGGCGCTTCATTTGGTGCAGCTGCGGGTGGTTTTTTTGCGACGTTATACCTATTGAGCGTATTCAAAACGTACAAATCCCACATTGTTCATACTTCTGAAACCATTTCAAAAGAAGAAAAAAGACATATTCTTAAAAATTTAGTGTCCATGGCCATTCCAATTGCGATGGGTAGCTCAATCATTTCAATTATGGGACTGGTAGATTCGATAATGCTGCCATCAACATTAAATACCCTTACAGGAAATACGCTTAAAACTCTTGAAATGATCGGGGGTTATTCCCGTGCCAATACCATAATGAACATACCACTGATTATTTCACTATCTATAAGTACCAGCATTGTGCCGTTTATTGCCAAAGCGTGGGAGTTGAGAGAGTTTGATGTGGTACATAAACGTATTGGTATGGGGTTGAAGATGGGAACGCTCCTAGCATTCCCTGCTGCAGCCGGAATTGCCGCACTTTCACATGAACTGGTAGGTCTAATATTTTCATCGACCATAGGTGGAGATGTACTTGTACCCCTTGCAGTTTCACTTGTTTTCATTATCTACTCACAAATACAAACGAATATCTTGAATGCGATTGGTAAACCAATAATTCCGGTTAAAAACATGGTTGTTGGTGTCGTGATTAAAATTATAGGTAATATTATACTAGTTCCAAATCCGGCATTTGGACTGATGGGAGCAAGTTATGCGATTATTGCCGCTTACTTGGTTACAACCGTTTTGAACTCCATATCAATTCATAAACATACTGGATATCGTTTCGATGCTTTCAAGCTTATAAAAAAACCTCTACTTTCAGTAGTGTGTATGATTGCTGGACTTGAAGCTGTAAAAATTGGCATTGGCATGGTTATTTCAGGCCGCCTTCTTACACTTATGTGTGTTGCAGTCGGCGTGGTCATCTATGGTGTTATGATTATTGGACTGCGGTATCTTGAAGCATCTGAAATATCTCAGATTCCTGCACTTCAAAAAGCTGAAAAATTGTTGACTTTCGGCTCAAAGCGACTATGATATGAGTATAAAACAAGTAAATGAGGTGAAGGGATGACTGAACTTCTGAGCTGTGTGCTCTGCGACCAGGTTCAAGAGCTAGATGATGGACTTTTCAATTATATTAAAGTCAGAAACGTGTTTTTTGAAATGGGGCCGGAGTATTTTGAGCTTGCACTGAACTATAAATCTTACGATGATCAGATTACTGAGAACGTACTGATCAAATCGCCTTCCGGAATCGTATTGGCTGAAGTAAAAGAAACGTTTGAACAAAATAGCTATTATTTTACTTCCATTCATGAAATCGAAATCGATTTGGAGGAAATAGGTGAGTATAAAGTTGTTGTCATTACCAATGGCAAGAAGTACACATACACTTTTGATGTGAGCATTGAACAGTAGCGTATGATAAAACCCCCTTTTTAGGGGGTTTTATGTTGTCGACAAAGTCGACAAGATGACAGACTGTAGAAAACTTCGAAAGACCAGGCGCGGATAAAATGCGCTTTGTGAGCGTACTCGGCGTACGTGATCAGAGCGGATTTTATCCAGTAACGCATTGTTTCGGAGCTTTTATACAGTCTGAAACCCCCTTAATAGACATTGTTTTTAAGGGGGTTTTTCTATTTGACTTAGTTAGGGTATGGGTTCTGTCCCTACAGAACTTAAAAGGATTCAATTGTAAACTCATGGCTGGTCTGTGTCCATTCACCGAGAGCATCTCTGCTGCGCTCTAAAAATATGACATGCATATTTTCGTCTACGAGTATTACGGTTTGAAAACGGGTTCCGTAGTTCTTTGAAGGGATTTCGATAAATGTGCTCGATAATGGCCGTTCCATGTCAATGCCAATGCCCGTATCGGGGAGCATATCGTCAGGTGCTCTTGTGCGGTCGTCAAGAATATGGAAGAGTGATTCTGGCTCAATTTGCTCGTGCCGGTCGATGATTGACTTGAGTACCATTTTGCCTGTGGCAACCTTTGGCCACGGGGTATTGAGCAAATGGTTACTGAGACCATATATGCCCGGAGGTAGTATGTGCACCTGGTGGTCCATATTTGAGTAATAGGACAAAGCGTGCATATCTCCTACAACGAGGTTGAAGGGATTGAACTGGTCATCCTTAAGTGAAACGATTTCGCAGTAGCGTTCTGGAAATGGCTTGTAAATTAAGAAGTCACGAACGAGATGTCCGCGTGATATGGTTTTATCTTTTTGCATGCTGAAATCGCGGTAATTGGTAAGAAAGGCAAAGTGACCGCTCTTTGTGATACCGGTCCATGAACCATTCTCTTTAACATCCAGTCCAGCTAGAATGGAGTTGTCGTCATCCCAAAAATGTGCCGGACGAGAGGGTCTATCATAAAATTCATCACGATTCCCCATAAAAATCAGAGGATATTTCTCGTGAACCTTATAAGCGAAAAAAAGTGTGCACATGGCGTTCTCCTTTCGAATTGTCTTATTGAATAGTTACCCAATACATGTGTCATGAAAAGGTTTGTATCAAATAGTTTTAACTTTAAATTTTTTCCAAATAATTGTATGATATATAGGAAGAAGCAAAATCGGCAAATAGTTTACATAAATACATTATGTATAGGAGGTTAGCATGAGAATAGCACTTTGTCAGATGAATATACAAAATGGAAAAGAAAACAATTTAGTGAAGGCTCAAACGATGATTTTTGAAGCAGCTGAAAAAGGTGCAGATTTGATCGTGCTTCCTGAAATGTTCAACTGTCCCTACTCTAACGCACATTTTCCTGAATATGCTGAAGAGGAGGGCGGATACACCTATGACAAGTTGTCATCCTGGGCAAGAGAGAAGGGCGTTTATATTGTCGGGGGAAGCATTCCTGAAAAAGAGGGCACACACCTTTACAACACATCATACATATTCGATAGAATGGGTACTTGTATTGGCAAACACCGCAAGGCGCATCTCTTTGATGTTGATATTGAAGGCGGGATTCGTTTCCTTGAATCAGAAACCTTGACTGCAGGGGACAAATCGACCATAGTAGATACCGAATTTGGAAAAATAGGCGTTGCCATATGTTATGATATGCGCTTCCCTGAGTTTTTCAGAAAAATGGCGCTTGAGGGTGTAAATGCGGTTATCGTTCCTGCGGCCTTTAACATGACGACGGGGCCAGCGCACTGGGAGCTGACTGCAAGGGCCAGAGCGTTAGATAATCAAATATATATGGCGCTGTGTTCTCCGGCACGCGATGAAACGGGTGTCTATGTTGCGTATGGGTATTCCATGGTAACAGATCCCTGGGGACAGGTGCTTGCTTCTATAGAAGCTGATGAAGCAATCCTCTATGCTGAACTTGATGAAGAGAAAATTCAAGATGTCAGAAAAGGCTTGCCTCTGCTCAAGCATAGAAAACCGGAACTGTACTGATTTCAAGTATAATCAAAGCGTAATAGCCGCAGTTGTTTTACATTAAAAGTTAATGTTTCGCTTAAATTGTTCGTGGTAAAGATTAAATAGGAGATTCGATTAAAGGAGGTACATTATGTTGAGCATGCATAAGAAAAGATATGAAGAGCTTGAGCGTAGAAGAAAGAGAACCAACGGTATTAAGTTCTGTGAGGGTCTGCTTATTGGAACGGCTATGGGCCTATTAGCAGGTATTATGCTGGCACCTAAGCCAGGCAAGGAAACATTCGAAGACATCAAGGGTGAAACACTCAAGCTTGTTGAAAAGGGTAAAGACCTGGTTCATTGCTGTGAAGAGGAGCTGGACGAGGAAGAAGACGCCCTTCCAGAGCCAGATGCTATTGAGTTTGAAATGGAAGAATAGAATATTGAATACGCAAAGGCTGTCGGATACCGACAGCCTTTAGTTTGCTTATATTAGTGTGTTTATAAATGTACAGACTGTGAAAAAATCCTGGGAGACTTCACCAAGTATGATTGTGTAGTGTCAATAAATCTAGTCTCTCCAGTTTATCAGATTGGAAGACTTGTTTTTTGTCCCTTTTGAAATAATATTTTCTGGCGTGTCCCCAACTGCAATGACAATATCATAGTAGGTGTATATTTCTCCAAAAGCGAGGGCATTTGGTCCATTCAGGTCTGGATATTCAAATGCTGCAGCACTTGAGAGTGATTTTACAAAATCCACTGCAAGGGCTTCACACCGGTCCTTGGTTATTCCTGGTTGCGTAATAATCCCAAATCCTATGGTGTCTTCACTTGTTGTGACAGATGCATTAACCACATCGGCATTGGAGGTAACCGTCGCGATGGCGACAGAAATCATGCTCTCAGTAATGATGTACTCTGTAGGTTCGCTCTCTTTAAAAGGAGAGCCTTCGAGTTCAGATTCCCGGTCCATTTCTGACATATCAATATAGACATCTTCATAGCCAGACTCCTTTGGCAGCAGCAAGAAAAGAGCAGCACCGACACAGAGGACTATCAAGATTGCCTTAACCCACTCAGCTGCCTTCCAGTTCCTAGGGTCAAATCTATTATCTTTAGATGTGCTATCCGATGAGGACTTGCTTTTACCCATGCGCTCTTCAATCTTACGAATACGTTTTTCAAACTGCTCAACAGTGCCAGTAATCTTATCATCCTGAATGAGGGCAATTGCCTTTTGGCACAAGGCAATCGCCTCGTCAAAACGATGCTTCTTTTCCAGTATGACAGCAGGCCGTTCATACAGATCGGATGTATTTGCAAAAAAATCCTCGTGAATCTGAAGATAGATGTTCAGTGCTTCATCATCATTACCAAGTCTCTCCATACGCTTTGCGCGTTCGTGGAGCTTATAGAGTTCCTGTAACTTTTGCTGATCCATGTATTGCACCCCTTTATGATTCTCTCTATAAAGGAGAAAGCCTAAGCATTCTCCTAGTATATGTATCGGCAGAAATCGTAGTTTTGTTTACAGAAAAAGCAAATTGTGCAGGGGAATTATTGTATTTTTTTATAGTATTTGAAGACCTATTTATATCCGACAAATTTATATACATATAAAACAATTCCTGTTATAATACAAGTGATTGAAATACAGGCGTGAGAACGCTTCTCAATTGAGAGGCGTGAATTTGAAATCCTGTTAACAAACGCAAAAAAGATTGTCTATATGTTGACAATCATGAACCACTATATTATACTGTTGTTGAATTCCTAGTAAATTACTCAGGATTAACGGAGGAGATAAAATGCGATTATCTACTAAAGGAAGATACGGTTTGAAGGCCATGTTTGATTTGGCAATGAATTATGGTGAAAATCCTGTATCTCTAACGACGATCGCAGCCAGACAAGGTGTGTCTGTAAATTATTTGGAGCAGCTGATATCCCCACTTAGAAAAGCGGGATTCGTTCGCAGCGTAAGAGGGGCCCAAGGTGGGTACCTACTGAACGTGAAACCTGATGAGATTACTGTGAAGGACGTTCTTGAAACGCTGGAAGGCCCTTTGGCACCAACTGACTGCGTCAAAGATGAGAATGACAGCTCATGTGACAATGCAAGTTACTGTGTGACAAGACTCATTTATGAAAAAATGAAAGAAAGTATTGATCAGGTTGTTTCTTCTATAACTCTGCAAGACATGATTGAAGATCACAATGAGATTATGAGTCGCCTGACTCAGGTTGATGAACATTTCAAATGTCTATAAGGTCGATGCCTTTATCATAAGAAAGGGGACAGATTCATGAGTAAAAGAATATACATGGATTATTCCGCAACAACACCAATGAAAAAAGAAGTATTGGATGCAATGATGCCTTATTTCAGTGAGACCTATGGCAATCCATCCAGTGTTCACAGCTTTGGCCGCGAGGCTAAAAATGCTATAAACAACAGCCGCGAAACAGTGGCAAAGGCTCTTGGCGCAAAACGTGAAGAAATCTATTTCACTGCAGGCGGCACGGAGTCGGACAACTGGGCAATAAAGGGTATTGCCAAATCAATGAAGCATAAGGGCAATCATATTATTACAACTAAGATTGAACATCATGCTGTACTTCATACCTGCGAAACACTTGCAAAAGAGGGTTATGAAATTACATACCTCGATGTTGATGCAGATGGTTTGATCTCACTGGATGACCTGAAATCAGCAATTAAGGATACGACAATTCTGATTTCCATCATGTTCATCAATAACGAAATCGGAACAATGCAGCCTATTAAGGAAATTGGCGCTATTGCCAAAGAGCGCGGTGTTCTTTTCCATACCGATGCAGTACAGGCATTTGGAAACACACCGATAAATGTCGATGAACTGGGCATTGATATGCTTGCAGTTTCAAGTCATAAAATTTATGGTCCTAAGGGTATTGGCGCTATGTATATCCGTAAGGGCATTAGAATTGGCCCATTTATCGATGGTGGTGCACAGGAGAGAAAACGGCGTGCCGGTACAGAAAACGTGCCAGCAATCGTTGGGTTTGCAAAAGCCGTTGAACTCGCAATGGAAGGCCTTGATGCGCATGTCGAGAAGCTGACTGGTCTTCGCGATAGACTTAGAGACGGCATCATGAGCAAAATTCCTTACGCTAAATATAACGGTCACCCAACACAGCGTCATCCTGGAAACGTAAATATCTGCTTTGAATTTATTGAAGGCGAATCATTGCTGCTGAGTCTTGACCTTGTCGGCGTTGCTGCAAGTTCTGGTTCTGCATGTACTTCAGGTTCTCTGGATCCATCACATGTTCTGATGGCAATCGGACTGACGCACGAAATCGCGCATGGTTCCCTGAGACTTACTGTAGGTGACTTTACAACAGAAGAAGATGTTGATTATGTAGCTGAACAGCTCGTTGGTATTGTAGACAGACTACGTCAAATGTCACCGCTATATGAAGCGGTTGAAAATAAATAAGGAGACCATATCATGTATACAGAAAAGGTTATGGAGCATTTTACAAATCCAAGAAATGTGGGTGTCATCGAAAATGCAGACGGTGTCGGTGAAGTAGGCAACGTTAAATGTGGCGACATCATGAAAATATACTTAAAAATTGAAGATGATGTGATTACAGATGTCAAGTTCAAGACATTTGGCTGTGGGTCTGCAGTAGCAAGTTCAAGCGTTGCGACTGAACTGATTAAAGGTCAGACTGTTGACTACGCCCTGAATCTGTCAAACCAGGCTGTTATTTCTGAGCTAGGCGGTCTTCCTACTGTGAAAATTCACTGTTCTGTACTTGCTGAGCAAGCAATCAAGGCTGCAGTGTATGACTACGCACAAAAGACTGGCAAGACTTATCCGCAGCTTGAAGGATTCGACCCGCATGACGACGATGATCATCATGACCATGGTGACGAAGAGGAATACTAGAATTAAAGTATTCTTACTTGAAGTCACATGTGAATCCAAGTGAAATGCATTAGACAACCCTGTCGCTGAGCGGCAGGGTTTTCAATGTGTAAAGGATATGGTATTCTAAATAGTAACGTGCCAAAAACCACAGAAGATTTTGCGGTTGGCAAAACGGAAGACTTTCAATCTTCTTATTTTAAAGGAAAATGGTGCTATCCATATTGAAAGGATTGTTAAAATGCTGGACAAGAAAAAAGTAGTAGTAGGGATGAGTGGTGGCGTTGATAGTACGGTAGCCGCTTACCAATTGAAGGAGAAGGGGTACGATGTCATTGGAATCCACATGAAGGTTTGGGATGACGCCGACTCTGATTTTGCAGAAAAAGAAGGCGGATGCTGCAGCCTGTCAGCTGTGGAAGATGCTAGACGCGTATGTGAGAAGCTGGACATACCATTTTATGTAGTGAACTTCAAGCAGATATTCAAGGAAAAGGTCATCAACTATTTTCTTGATGAATATAAGCACGGGCGAACACCAAATCCATGTATCGCCTGCAATAAATATGTAAAATTTGATGCGCTTATTAAAAAAGCTCATGATCTCGGCGCCTATTATGTCGCTACGGGACATTACAGCAAAGTAGCCTACGACGAAGAACAGCAGCGCTATCTTGTTCATTTGTCAAAAGAGGATAAGAAGGACCAGACCTATACCTTCTGGAGTTTGTCACAGGACCAGCTTAAGCACATTCTCACACCACTTGGAGATATGGAATCAAAATCAGAGGTTCGTGAAATTGCCATGCGTTTCGATGTGAATGCTGCTGGCAAGAGTGACAGCCAGGAAATATGTTTTATTCCAGACGACGACTATTCCAGATATGTGACTGAACATCTTGATGGACCTATTGTAGAGGGTAACTTTGTAGATTCCTCAGGCAAGGTTCTTGGCAGACATAAGGGCATTGTCTACT
The DNA here is from genome assembly GCA_963678925.1 of uncultured Acidaminobacter sp. GTDB lineage: Bacteria > Bacillota > Clostridia > Peptostreptococcales > Acidaminobacteraceae. Next base: position 4,275,195 of record OY787533.1, read on the forward strand.
ATACAATCGGACAGAGAAAAGGTTTGGGCATTACCTTTGGAAAGCCTATGTATGTTATTGAAATCAGACCTGAAACAGATGAAGTGGTTCTGGGTGAAAATACGGAGGTCTTTTCTAAAGGGCTTTTGGCATCAGGCGCAAACTTTATCCCGTTTGATAAGCTAGAAGGAAAAATTGATTCCTATGCAAAAATCCGTTATAGTGCCAGACCTGCAAAATGCACCATTGAACCGGCTGAAAATGGCATGATCCGTGTTGAATTTGAAGACATGCAGCGTGCTGTAACGCCAGGACAGGCAGTTGTATTCTACAGCGAGGACATGCTTGTTGGCGGTGCTACCATAGAGTCTGCGATTAAATAGTATAGTCAAATCCAAATTTTATGGTATAATATTGCTGATACAATATGTATAGTCGAGCGATGATGGAGAGTAAGTAAGGCGCATTTCTTAGAGAGGTCACGTTTGCTGAAAGATGACCAAAGCACCTGAAGCAGCTCCTGAGCTTTTACTTCGAAGGCTTCTTGTAAAAGAAGCTGTGTAGGCGTAAACGTTTTGCAGGCGTTACACTGCTCTGGTTATGACTGTAACCTCTAAAGTGATCGTAATGATAAGTAGGGTGGTACCGCGAGTGCACTCGTCCCTACACAAGCTTTAGAGGTTTTTTGTATGTTTGAGAATTAGTATATTTACTGTTTTTTAAAGAGATGGATTTAGGAAAAAGAGTAAGCTGTGAGAACCTGACATGGAGGGAAACAGAATGAACAAGATGGGACTTAACGAAATCAGAAAAAAATTCCTGGACTTTTTCGAGTCAAAGGATCATCATGTTGAGGCGAGTTATCCGCTTGTACCTCAGAATGACAAGAGCCTACTGCTGATAAATGCTGGTATGGCACCGCTGAAGAACTATTTTACAGGTGCGGACCAACCACCAAAGGTAAGAATGGCAACGTGTCAGAAATGTATTCGTACAGGTGACATCGAGAACGTTGGACATACAGCGCGTCATGCAACCTTCTTTGAAATGCTGGGCAACTTCTCATTTGGAGACTACTTCAAGGAAGAATCATTGAAGTGGGGTTGGGAATTTGTAACTGAGTATCTTGAAATGCCTGTAGATAAACTGTGGCCATCTGTTTATTTTGAAGATGATGAAGCGTATGACATTTGGAAGGACATCATCGGTGTTCCGGAAGAACGTATTGTACGTCTGGGTAAAGAGGATAACTTCTGGGAAATCGGTGTGGGTCCATGTGGTCCATGTTCTGAAATCTACTTTGACAGAGGCGATAAGCATGGCTGTGGAAGCCCTGACTGTCAACCGGGCTGCGAGTGTGACCGTTTCGTAGAGTTCTGGAACCACGTATTCACGCAGTTTGAGAAAACAGAAGCAGGAGAGTATGTTGAGCTTGCTAAGAAAAACATCGATACAGGCATGGGCCTTGAACGTGTTGCGTGCATAATGCAGGACGTGGACTCAATATTCGAGGTTGATACGATCAAGTCAATCCTTGACAAGGTCGTTTCGATTTCAGGCAAGGCATATGGTGCTGATAAGGCAAATGACATTTCTATTCGTATTATTACGGATCATATCCGTGCGGTATCCTTCATGGTATCTGACGGTGTAATGCCTAACAATGAAGGCCGTGGATACGTTCTAAGAAGACTTCTCAGAAGAGCAGCGCGTCATGGCAAGCTTCTTGGTATAGAGGGCGCATTCCTGACCGATCTTGTGGATGAGGTTGTCAAAGTATCCGGCGAAGCTTATCCAGATCTTGTGAAGCGTCATGACTATATTAAGAAAATCCTTCTAATTGAAGAGGAAAGATTCCAGCAGACAATTGACCAGGGTCTTTCAATTCTAAAAGACTATATTGCTGAGCTTGAAAAGGTTGGCGAAAAGACACTTTCAGGCGAACATGCATTCAAACTATATGATACTTATGGTTTCCCTCTGGATCTGACTAAAGAGATTCTTGAGGAAAAATCAATGGAAGTTGATGAAGATGCATTTGTTAAGGAAATGGAAGCTCAGCGTGAGCGTGCGCGTTCTGCAAGAGGCGACGGCGACGACTTGGGTTGGGAAGATGACGCTTTCAGTACACTTGAACTTGATGCAGCAACTGAGTTCGTAGGCTATGACAGAATGAACGAGTCAGCAGAAGTGCTGGCAATGACAGTTGCTTCTGAACTTGTTGGGTCAGCATCTGCAAAAGACAAGGTGCATGTCCTTCTTAACAGAACACCATTCTACGCAGAGGGTGGCGGTCAGGTCGGTGATAAGGGCGAACTGACTACAGAGGGAGTACGTATTGTCATCGAAGACACTAAAAAGGGACCAAAAGGCACAGTCATTCACGTCGGTCATGTTGCTGAAGGCAACCTTCAGGTTGGTGACACAGTAATGGCATCTGTTGATCATATGCGCAGACTGGATATTGCTAGAAATCATACTTCTACACATCTGCTTCATAAGGCACTTCGACTTGTTCTTGGCGATCATGTTGAGCAGGCGGGTTCGCTGGTTGGACCGGACAGAATGCGTTTTGACTTCTCTCACTTCCAAGCTATGACTGAGGATGAGCTTGCACAGGTAGAGAAGATTGTAAACGACAAGGTATTCATGCCGCATGAAGTCCACACGTCATTCATGGGCATTGATGAAGCTAAAGAAATGGGTGCAATGGCACTCTTCGGTGAAAAATACGGCTCTGAAGTACGTGTGGTTCGTATTGGAGAATACTCGATTGAACTTTGCGGTGGTACCCACCTTAGAAACACTTCAGAAGTAGGCCTGTTTAAGATTGTATCAGAGTCAGGTATTGCTGCTGGTGTTAGAAGAATTGAAGTTATTACGGGCCGTAAGGTTTACGAGTACATGCATGACCTTGATGATAAAATGGGACAGGTTGAGCAGGTGCTCAAGGCAAGTGCTGCTGATGTCGTTGAAAAAACAGAGCACCTTCTGGCAGAAAACAAGAAGCTTCAAAAGGAAGTTGAGACATTCAAAGCAAAGGCTGCAAGTGAAAGCTCAGCGGGTCTTATTGATAAGGCTGTAGAAATCAACGGCTTTAAGCTGATCACTGAAAAGCTCAAGGGTGTCGATGCAAATACAATGCGTACAATGGGCGACCAGATTAAAGACAAGCTTGAAAAAGGCGTCATCGTACTCGCAAGCGATTTGGGCGACAAGGTGCTTCTACTTGTTATGGCAACTGACGATGCAGTAAAGGCAGGCGCACATGCAGGCAAGCTTGTAGGTGAAGTTGCTAAAATCACAGGTGGCGGCGGCGGTGGCCGTCCAAATATGGCGCAAGCAGGTGGAAAAGACGCTTCAAAACTAGAGGCAGCTTTCGAAAAAGCTGTAGAAATTGTAAAAGGGTACTAAAATCCTTATAAATATTTAAATTTATTTTTGAAATCGTTTTACACCTTCTAAAAAACGGATATATATGGACAAACAGGATGTATGGCAATTTCATCAAATTGTGGAATTGCCATACTCCATAGATAGAATCAGTTTGCCTGTGCCGTGCAAGGGAAGCTCTTTAGGGTGACTTGTATGAAACTCTAATCTTATAAAGGAGGTTATGGTTATGGATAAAAACATGACAATGAAATTTGATGTGGATCAAGTTAAAGAAGATGAACGCAGAGAGGTCCTTAACTATGTGTACAACGCACTTAAGGAAAAAGGCTATCATCCGATCAACCAGATGATTGGTTACCTGCTCAGCGGAGACCCAACTTATATTACAACCCATAACGATGCCCGTAAGATCATTAGACGTGTTGAGCGTGATGAAATTTTAGAAGAATTATTGAAGACTTATCTGGAAAGTGAGAAGTAAAATTGGAAACCAGATTACTCGGAAATACAGGCCTGGAGGTATCCAGGCTTTGTTTTGGCAGTCTTACAGTTGGGCCGCTTCAGGCAAACTTGGATGTTAAAGTGGCTGGAAGTTTGATTGTGGAAGCTTTTGAGCGTGGTGTGAATTTCCTTGATACCGCAGACTTATATGATAACTATCCGCATATACGTGAAGCGCTTAAGAGCATTCCAAGAGATAAATATGTCATATCGACAAAGTCCTACGCATGGTCTAGAAAGACAGCTGAGGAGACCTTTATGCGAGCTTGCAGGGAACTTGGAACAGATTATATTGATCTTTTCATGCTCCACGAACAGGAGAGTGAGCATACCCTTAGAGGTCATGCAGAGGCAATGGCCTATTTTCTTGAACGTAAGGAAAAAGGGGACATCCGTGCATTCGGCATATCCACACATCATATTGCCGGTGTGGAAGCGGCAATTAAAGTTCCTGAAATTCAAGTTGTACATCCTATTTTCAACTATGCCGGACTTGGAATACAAGACGGAAACCGTGATCAGATGCTTGACGCTATCAAGCGTTATAAAGCTGTGGGTGGTGGCGTGTTTGCCATGAAACCACTGGGTGGCGGCAATCTTATAGCAAGTGTGGACACCTGTTTCGATTATGTTTTGGGCATACCTGAAATCGATTCGATTGCAGTGGGTATGCAGCGCAGTTCTGAAATCATTGCAAATACTTCCAAGTTTGAAGGTAAGACGGTCTCTCAGGAAATTAAGCAGACCCTGCAGACAGTTCCACGAACACTCCATATCGATTCATGGTGCATAGGATGCGGTGCGTGTGCTAAGAAATGTCAGTTTGGAGCAATCGAAATTATCGATGAAAAAGCTATAGTAAATCATAAAAAATGTATGTTGTGCGGATACTGCAGTTCAGTTTGTCCGGAGTTTTGTATTAAGGTGGTATAAATGATGAAAATGATGGGACTGGATGTCGGAGACCGTACAATCGGTGTATCTGTAAGTGATCCTACAGGCCTAATTGCTTCACCTGTTGAAACAATTCGAAGAGAGTCCAACAAGCAAAGCATAGCGCGCATTGTTGAGCTCATTCTTGAAACCAGCTCGGGGAAACTCGTTGTTGGTCTACCAAAAAACATGAATGGCACAATCGGTGACCAAGGTGAGAAGACACTGCAATTTGTTAAACAGCTTGAAAAGAAACTCAAGTTTTCAGATAAGCTTGCCGGTCAGGATATTGAAATAATCATGTGGGATGAACGTCTTACATCAAAGGCGGCGGAAAGAACATTGATTGAGTCGGATGTTCGCCGTGAAAAGAGAAAACAGGTTATAGACCAGCTTGCAGCTGTGTATATTCTCCAAGGATACTTGGACCATATAAGATAAAGAGGTGAATGAAGATGGAAGAAAGAAAATTTGTAGAGCTGATAGATGAAAATGGCGCGTCCGTGAAGTTTGAAATCGTTGTTGATTTTGAAGTGGACGGTCAGGAATACGCTGTATTTGTTGAGGAAGGCGAAGAGGAAGCAGTTCTGTTCCGCGTGATTGATGATGGTGAGGAAGAACCGTCATTCGAAGTTGTAACAGACGATGCAGAGTTTGATAACGTAGCCCGCGTATATGAAGAGCTTATGGATCAAGAAGACTAAATTGTAATGATTTCAAATTTAGATAAATTTTAATTTGAAAAAACAGCACTTTAATGCTATCATTATAGAGACAAATCTTTTAGACGTGAGGTGTGAAAATGGACTTTTCAATGGACACTTTGAAAAACAAGCTGAGGGAAAGAGGGTATAAACTAACGCCTCAAAGACGTGCCGTGCTGGATGTCATTATGGCAAATCCAGGGGAGCACTTGAGTACTGAAGAGATCTATGAACTCGTGAAGAAAAATAACCATCCGGAGATAGGATTGGCGACTGTATATAGAACTTTAATTTTACTTGCTGAGTTAGACGTAATTTCAAAACTGAACTTAGATGACGGGCTCGTTCGTTATGAGATCAATCTCAACGAGGACAATCATCACCACCATCACCTTATCTGTACGAACTGCGGTAAGGTTATCGAGGTCGTTGATGATTTGCTTGAAGAACTTGAAGCGCGCATAGAAAAAGATCATGAATTCGAGATCTATGATCACAAACTGAAATTCTTTGGGATTTGTAAGGAGTGTAAAAAAGGCTTGTAATTTATTACAGGCTTCTTTTTTGTAATAGTACATTTTGTATTATTACAGAATTGGTCGTGAAAACTAAAACTAAAATGAAAATGAAGTCAACCAAATTGTCTAGTATGGACTAGGCCTTATTTGGTTTGAAAGAACGGAGGAATAACTATGAATCAAAAGAAAGCGAACACGCTTAAGGTTATTCCCTTAGGAGGACTGTACGAAATAGGTAAGAACATGACAGCCTACGAATACGGGGAAGATATTGTCCTTGTAGACTGCGGTATGTCATTTCCGGAAGACGAAATGCTCGGTATTGATGTCGTAATTCCGGATATCACTTATTTGAAAAAGAATCGTGAGCGCGTGCGCGGTATTGTACTGACGCATGGCCACGAAGACCATATTGGGTCAATTCCATATGTGCTTCGTGAGCTTAATGTTCCGATTTATGGTACTAGACTGACTTTGGGACTTGTTGAAAGAAAATGCAGTGAATTTCAAGGCTTAGACAAGCTTCAGCTCAACGTCGTTCACCCAGGCGACAAAGTAAAACTGGGCCATATCAAAGTCGAGCTGATTCATGTAAGTCACTCAATTCCAGGTGCGGTTGCATTTTGTCTGCATACGCCACTTGGCCGTGTCATTCACACGGGTGACTTCAAGGTGGACTACACACCAATCGACGGTCAGCGAACTGACCTTAATAAATTTGCTGAGCTGGGCTCGAAGGGCGTACTCCTTATGCTCTGCGAGAGTACAAATGTCATGCGACCAGGACATACCATGTCTGAAAGTCGCGTTGGACAAACAATAGAAAATATATTTGCGAATCGACAAGGGCGTATTTTTGTAGCATCGTTTGCCTCAAACGTACACCGTATTCAGCAAATCATCAATGCTTGCCTTCTGAACGATCGAAAAGTTGCTTTCAGTGGCAGGTCAATGATCAATGTTTCAAATGTAGCACTGGAAACAGGTCACCTTAAGGTGCCTGAGGGTGTTATCATAGATATCAAGGATATTGATAGATACCCTGATAACGAAATCTGTCTGATTACAACAGGTAGTCAGGGTGAAACCATGTCAGCGCTATCCAGAATGGCAAGCGGTGAGCATCGTCAGGTGAAAATCACACCTGGTGACACGATTGTTCTATCATCTTCGCCGATTCCAGGTAACGAGAAGAGTGTTTATAACATTATCAATCTTCTGACTGAAAAGGGTGCTGAAATCATTTATGAATCCCTGGCCGATGTACACGTATCTGGTCATGCTAAGCAACAGGAACTGATGCTGATGCATGCACTTGTACAGCCAAAGTACTTCATGCCTATGCATGGTGAGTTCTCCATGCTGAAGGAGCATAAGGACATGGCAATTCGCATGGGTATGGATGAAGAGAACATCTTCCTCCTTAAGAATGGTGATGTGCTTGAGCTAAGCAGAAGAGGCGCTCAGATGGCTCCACCTGTACCGCATGGCAATATTCTGATAGATGGTCTTGGTGTTGGCGATGTGGGTAACATCGTTCTAAGAGACAGAAAGCATCTGGCAGAAGATGGTCTAATGGTAGTTGTTGTAGCATTTGACGATGAAACCGGCGCTGTTATTTCGGGTCCTGACCTGATTTCCCGTGGTTTCGTCTATGTTCGTGAGTCAGAAGACCTGATGGATGGTGCAAGAAAAGAAATCATCAAGGCCCTTGATAAACTTAAGGCGAAAAATGTCCGAGAGTGGTCTACAATCAAAGGCGAGATTCGTGACACTCTCAGATCGTATCTGTATCAGCACACGAAGCGCAGTCCGATGATACTTCCAATCATCATGGACGTCTAGGAGGAAAAATGAACGTATACGATGCTGCACATACTCTTGCGAGTTCAATTAAGGAATCTGCAGAGCTTAAAAACTTCAAGGAACTTCAAGTGAAAATGTTTGAAAATGAGCTTATAAAAACACAATTTGACGCATTTCAAAAGCTTCAAATTGAAATCCAGACAGCTCAAATGACAGGTCAGACGGCTGACGTTGATAAAATGAAAGAAGCGCAGTCCCTGTTTGAAGAACTTCAAAAAGACCCTGTAGTCAACCAATACTTCCTTGCTGAAATGAAGTTGAACCAAATGATGGGTGATGTTACGAAAATCATCAGTGACGCCATGGGGATTCAATAAAAAATCAGATGAAGTGACTGGGGAATATCCCTAAAAGAACTGTTTCTGAAACTTATACATGGTATAATGGCTCAGGATTGACTTGTTTGTCAATTCTGAGCCTTTTCAAGGATAACGTTCAACTTTTTCTAAACGAGGTGCGATAATGGACATTAAAAAGAAGGTGCTTCTTCTTGCTTTAAGTACAAGTATTACGTTAACGGGCTGCTCTGGTGTTATGAGCTCTATGAATGAGGCTGTCGATCCTTCAGATACAGCGGAAATTCATGTGACAATTCCAAGTGGAGCCAGTACGACTGGGATATCAGAACTTCTAGAAGAAGAAGGTCTGATACGTAATGCGACTGTTTTCAAAATTCTTTCCAAGGATCTTGAAACAGATGGAAAAATGCAGGCAGGAGAATATGTGCTGACAAAATCCATGTCCTCAGAAGAAATGATTGAGAAATTCGTAAGTGGAGATGTATATATTGAGACATTTGCATTTACAATTCCTGAGGGATATGAAACCAGACAAATCATAGATAAGCTAAGTACCGACAAGCTGATTGATAAGGCTCGGTTTGAAGAACTTCTTGAATCTGCGAGCTTTGATTATAGATTCCTAGAGGATGCAAATCCTACAACGCACTTGGAGGGTTATCTATTTCCAGAGACCTATGAGATGAAAGTGGGTTCGAGCGAAGAGCAGATTATTAATAAGATGCTTACGCAATTCGATCATATTTTCAAAGATACATATTATGATAGAGCTAAGGAACTAGGTATGACAGTCAATGAGGTCATCACCCTTGCATCTGTCATTGAAAGAGAGGCACAGCTGGACTCTGAACGTGCTGTGATCTCAGGTGTCTTTCACAATAGAATCGCCAAAGGATGGAAGCTGCAGTCGTGTGCAACGGTTCAGTATGTTCTAGGCGAGCGAAAAGAGGTTCTTTCGTATGATGATATTGCAATAGAATCTCCTTACAACACGTATATCAATGCTGGATTGCCACCTGCACCTATTGCTTCTCCAGGTGAGAAGTCAATAATTGCCGCCCTGTATCCTGAAGATACTGACTATATGTTCTTTGTTGCGTCTGGAGAAAACAATGGATCTCATATATTTTCCAAAACGCTTAAAGAACATGAAAAGGCTATTAAATCCAGGAAAAATTAATTATACAGATTGCCTTTTATCTTGAAGGCTGGAGAAGGAAGCGCAATGAAATATTTTATTAATGACGAAAGTGTAATCGAATATATTAGAAGCATGCTGCCAAATCATGGTGACCCGATTGACACCCTGGAGGCTTTTGCTGAGGAACATAATGTTCCAATCATTCAACCAGAGGTCGGTAGATTCATCGAGCAGCTTATTGTGATGAACAATGTGCACAGCATTCTTGAAATTGGCACAGCCATAGGCTATTCCGCACTCGTTTTTGCTGATGCAATGAAAACGGGAAGAATTGATACCATTGAGCGTAGCGAACTCATGATAGGCCGTGCGAGGGAGAACCTGAAAATGGCGCCTGAAGGTGTGAAGATAACCATGCATGAGGGTGATGCACTAGAACTTGTAGGACAGATGCAAGGTCCTTACGATATGATATTTATTGATGCGGGAAAAGGACACTATAAAAAGTTCCTTGAAGACTGTATCAGACAGTTGAAGCCAGGTGGAATTGTTGTTTCGGACAACGTACTGTTCAAGGGCATGATTGCCCAGCCGCGTGAAGCTGTCAGGAGACGTGTTAGAACCATTCATGGACGTATGCGTGATTATCTTTCCTATCTGATGGAACACGAGGCACTGGACACATCCATACTGCCACTTGGAGACGGCGTAGCAATCAGTATCCTGAAACATGGAGGATCAGAGAATGAATAAAATCGAACTGCTCGCACCCGCAGGTGACCTTCAAAAGCTGAAGTTTGCCATCATTTATGGTGCAGATGCCGTATACATCGGCGGTCAAATATTTGGACTGCGTGCTGCGGCGAGAAACTTTACTTATGACCAAATGAAGGAAGGCGTTGAGTTTGCGCATGCGCGCGGCAAGAAAGTTTTCCTTGTTATGAATATCATTCCGCATAATGAAGATTTGGAAGCGCTTGAAAACTATATTGAAGAGATTCGTTCAATTGAGTTCGATGCGATTATCCTTTCCGATCCAGGCACGCTTATGTTCGTAAAAGAGCATCTGCCGGGTATGGAAGTCCACCTGAGCACTCAGGCAAACAACACCAACTATATGAGCGCTAAATTCTGGCAGTCTCAAGGTGTAGCGCGTGTTATTCTTGCGCGGGAACTGTCTCTGGCGGAAATCAAGAACACAGCTGAAAAGGTGCCTGATCTTGATTTTGAAGCCTTCATGCACGGTGCTATGTGCATATCCTATTCTGGTCGCTGTTTGCTCAGCAATTACATGGTGGGTAAGGATGCCAACCGTGGCGAATGCAAACACGCGTGCAGGTGGGAGTACGTTCTCATGGAGAAAAAGCGTGACGGTGAATACTATCCTGTTGTCGAGGACGAGACAGGGACTTACTTTTTCAATTCAAAAGACTTATGCATGATTGAGCATATTCCTGAGCTGATTGAGTCTGGTCTGACAAGCCTTAAAATTGAAGGCAGAATGAAGAGTCTGTACTACGTCGCAAACATCGTGCGCGTTTACAGAAAAGCCATTGACGAGTATTACAAGAATCCTGAAGGCTTCAAATATGATCCACAGTGGATGGAAGAAATTCAAAAGGCGAGCCATAGAGAGTTTTCTACGGGCTTCTATTTTGATAGACCATCCCATGAAGATCAGCACTATGGAACAAGTGCTTATACAAGAGAATATGATTTTCTTGGAATCATCCAATCTTATGATCCTGAGACTGGACTTGCTGTCATTGAGCAGCGCAATAAGATGTCTGTTGGCGACACCATAGAAATTATGGGTCCGGATTATGTGCAGATTGACCAGGTTATCGGGTATATGGAAAATGAACGCGGCTATGAAATCGAAGATGCACCACATGCGCAGCAAATTATAAAAATGCGTATGGATGCACCGGTTGAACCATATTATATTCTTAGAAAGAGAAAGGATGATTAGAGTGAGCAAGCCGATTGTCATAGGAATCTGTGGGGGCACGGGTTCTGGCAAAAGCACTGTAGCTAGGGCGATTTTTGAGTCCCTGCCGGAAACAAATATTTCAATTATTGAACAGGATGCTTATTATAAAGATCAATCCGATCTCGTGATGGAAGAACGCATCAAGACCAATTATGACCATCCACTGGCTTTTGATACAGACCTGCTGATTGCACATATCAAAGAGCTTACAAACGGCGGTTCTGTCAATAAGCCGATTTATGACTTTTCCCAGCACACGCGCTCATCTGAAAGTGTACATATCCTTCCAAGAGATATCATCATCATCGAAGGCATTATGATTTTTGAAGATCACAGGCTGCGTGAGCTGATGGATATAAAAATATTCGTTGATACAGATGCAGATATTCGTATTATCAGACGTATTACACGTGATATTCGTGAAAGAGGCAGAACGCTGGAATCTGTAATCGGTCAGTATCTATCTACAGTGAAACCGGCACATGAGCAGTTCATCGAGCCGACAAAGAAGTTTGCAGACCTGATTATTCCTGAAGGCGGATATAACAAGGTTGCCATTGACATTATGGTGGCAAAGGTTAAATCCATCATTTCAGAAAAGCAAAAATAAAACACAGAAATAGTACAGTGTATTCATATGCTGTTAGCTTGTAGACAACGTCGACAAGCTGTTAGACTGGTGAAACGAGGCTCCCTAATCAGAAGATTAGGGAGCCTTTTTGCACCTATTGCAGTGTCTGTAACCATAGTAGAGATTGTTTTTAAGAAAAACATCTCAAATTTTATTTTGGTGATGCTATAATAATAGAGTATTTATAAATTCTATAGACTTGAGATTGTGGAGGTCTAGATGGGCACCAATATGATTTTAGAAATGGGCAACAAATTTGCCATGCTATTTGTTTTTGCCTATGTAATAACGAGAATAAAAGGCTTCAGGCGTATTTTAGGTCGACCAGCATTGACTTTGAAGGACAAGCTCAAACTCTCCGTCATTTTTGGCGTGTTTGGCATTATTGGAACCTACTTCAGTGTCGAGTTCTACGACGCCCTTCTCAACACACGAATTATAGGTGTCGCTGCGGGTGGTCTTCTTGGTGGACCGCTTGTTGGACTCTTGTCTGGAACAATTGCAGGAATCCATAGGGGACTCATGCCGGCAGGAACTGTCACGCAGTTTGCCTGTGCGGTGTCACCGCCCCTTGAAGGCCTCATGGCTGGTTTTGTGGGACTCTGGATCAGAGACAAGGAAAACAAGTGGATTTACGCTGCTATGACCGGTGTGCTTGGCGAACTCATGCGTAAGGTTTCCGTCCTTATATTTGTAAAACCATTTTCACTGGCGCTTCTGACTGTAAAAAACATTACGCTGCCGATGGTTTTGATCAATGGCGTTGGTCTTGCACTGCTCTTCATGATTATGGAAAATCTGCTCAGTGATGAAGAACTTGAAATAGCAAGAACCGCAGAGCTTGCCCTTGATATAGCCGATCGGGCAGTTGTCTATTTGAAAAACGGCCTTCATGCGGCTGAAATACAAAATATTGCCGATCTCATTTATGAAATGAGTGAGTATACGGCAGTGACCATCACCGACAGGTCCAACATCCTAGCCCATGTAGGCGCCAGCACAGTGCGACATGAGGTGGGTAAACCCATTGTTACACGCCTTACGGAGGATATTCTCAGGACCGGTGAAATGCGTATGTACAGGACTTGTCCTGAACCGCATTGCAATGAACGTGTAAATTGCCCGCTTAAGTCGGTCATTATATTTCCCTTAATTGAAGATGGACAGTCCATTGGTACTGTGAAAATGTATAAGGGTTTTCATCAGGATATGACCAAAATTGATGAAAAGTTTGGTGAAGGTCTTGCAAAGCTATTTGAGACCATGCTTACCATGAACAAGTTTCAGAAGCTGTCGGAACATGTTAAGGAAGCGGAGCTCAAGGCCCTGCAAGCCCAGATCAATCCGCATTTTCTATTTAACTCTCTGACAGTCATTTCATCGCTTTGCCGGACAGATCCGCCAAGGGCACGTGATCTTGTCTATCATTTAAGCACTTATTTTAGACAAAACTTGAATGGCAATCGTGACATGGTCAGCATTCAAACTGAAATCAACCACGTAAAGGCCTATGTAGAAATAGAAAAGGCAAGACTGGGAGAAAAGCTTGAAATCATGTACGACATCGAAGAAGACGCAGTACTCAATCTGCCGCCACTTCTTCTTCAGCCAATTGTGGAAAATGCAATAAAGCACGGCATTTATCCCAAAAACAGCAAGGGTCATGTAACAATTTCACTGAAGAAAAGGGAAAATGGCATGCATATCCTAATTGCGGATGACGGCGTAGGCATGTCTGAAGAAATTGTTCAGAGAATACAGGCGCGACGAAAGGCGCATACGGGCTCGATCGGGCTGAGTAATGTAATTGAGAGACTGATTGGTCATTTTGGCGATGGCTGCAAGTTCGAAATAAAAAGTGAAATAGATAAGGGGACACGTGTTGAAATATTCATAGTTGACGAACAGAGAGCACAAGGTGGGGTTGCTTAATGAGAGTACTTATTGTAGATGACGAACCATTTATTAGAGATGAGCTGAAATATTTCCTCAGCAAGCATGATGATGTGGAGACAGTTGGGGAGACCGGTCATGGTGATGAAGCGCTGGAGTTAGTTACAGCACTGAAACCGGATGTTGTTTTCCTGGATATAGAGCTGCAGTATACCAATGGCATTTCCATAGCGCGCCGACTCAATGAAATGGAGAATCCGCCAGCTATTGTATTTGCCACAGCCTATGACAAATATGCTGTACTTGGCTATGAAATCGATGTGGTGGACTATATCCTCAAGCCCTTTTCTGAAGCACGTATTGCGAAAACCATATCAAAGCTGAAGACCAAACCGCAGGGGGTAAATGAGACTGTATCGGTCTCTGTTGACCGCTTGGGCAAGATTTGTGTTTCAAAGGATGACAAGCTTTACATAAAATCCATTGAAGATATTGTCTTCTTCGAAGCTCAGAACAAGTCTGTCAAGGTCATATGTGATGGTGGTGAGTTTGCCTGTCAATATACCCTGAAAGAGCTGGAAGAATGGCTGCCGCAGGATAATTTCGTTAGGGTACACAAGTCCTTTATCGTCAACCTGGATCATATTGAGGAAATTGTTCCTTGGTTTAATTATACAATCAAACTCACTATGAAGGATCGTGATGATGAGGTCATTGTCAATCGTTCATATGTCAAAGCCTTCAAAGCACTGCTTAATATTTGATCACACAAAACACACCTACACAAGGGTGTGTTTTTTTATGCAACTTACTCCTGTATTGATGCAACTTGCGCCGAATTCGTTTTCACAAATGCATTCTTCCTATAAAGTATGGGTGTAAGGAAAACGTTTATATTACTAGGATACAGGGGGAAGAATATGAAAAAATTTGCGGCATTATTATTATCGTTAGTTCTTGCGTCTGCAACGCTTGCAGGATGTACACCAGCTGGAGGCGGCGGTTCAACGGAAGACAGCAGCGCTTCAGGCGGTCAGAACTACGTAACGGTTGCAACTGGGGGAAGTTCGGGTGCCTATTACGCGCTGGGCGGTACTGTTGCTAATCTTCTAAATGAAAACATCGAAAATATGAATGCATCTGTTCAATCGACAGGCGCTTCAGCAGTTAACTCTACACTGCTTAACCAAGGCAAAGCTGAGCTTGCATTCGCAATGAATGACGTTGTCAACTATGCTTATACAGGCACTGAGACATTCTCAGACAAGGAAGCAATGGATAATCTACGTGGTGTGGCTGCTCTATACCCAAACTTCGTTCAGCTGATCACACTGGATGACACAGGTATTCAAGAAGTCGCTGACCTGAACGGCAAGCGTGTCGGCGTTGGTGCACCAGGCAGTGGTACAGAAGTCAATGCTAGACAGATTCTAATGGCACATGGCATGACTTATGATGATGTAGACGAGGACTTCCTATCTTATGCTGAGGCAGTTGAGCAGCTTAAGAACGGTGCTGTAGATGCGGCATTCCTGACTTCAGGTATTCCAAACTCAGCGATCATGGATCTTGCTACTACTAAAGACGTTAAAATTGTACCGATCAGACAAGCGGCAGTAGATGGACTTGCGGCAGACTTCCCGTTCTATACATCAGAAATGATTCCTGCTGGTACATATGACAACACTGAAGACGTTGAAACTGCAGCAGTTACAACACTTCTAGTGACAAGTTCCGATGTAAGCGAAGACCTGGTATACGAAATGACTAAAACGATTTTCGAAAATCTGGATGCCCTTGGCCAAACACACTCTTCTGGCAAGAAAATCTCTCTTGAAAAAGTAAGAGTAGGTATGCCAATTCCAATGCATGCAGGTGCAGAGAAGTACTTCGAAGAGCAAGGTAAGTAAGCTTAGATGTTATGAATCAACTCAGGAGATTTTTGCAGCGGTAAAAATCTCCTGTTTCACATAAATGTGAAGTTTTGTTGAAAATGTGAGGAGAAATATATGGAAAATACGAAAAAGAAAGAAAGCGAAAAGATTGATCAGGCCGAGCTGCTTGAGCAATTTGACGTAGAATCAAGATTCAGGAGACTCTCAAGAAAAAGTGTTCCTGGTATGATTGTCTTCATCGCATGTGTTGGTCTAGCACTTTTTCATCTTTATACTGCATGGACGGGTCCATTGGTAACCCTAATGCATAGAGCTGTACATACAACAGTGGTTATGGCACTTATATTTGTTTTATATCCTTTCACTAAAAAATCAGACAAGACAAAACCAAGTATTTTCGACTGGGTTTTTGCAGCATTGTCCCTGGTAACGGGCGGTTATATTGTACTGAATTACTCAGAACTGGTTACACGCGCAGGTATGCCGACACAACCCGATATTATTATGGGCTTTATCATAATTGCACTCGTCCTTGAAGCAGGTAGAAGAATTGCGGGTAAGGAAATTGCAATCCTCGCAATCATCTTTATGGCATACGCATATTTCGGTCCACTTCTTCCAGGATTCATTTCGCACAGAGGCTACTCCCTGCCAGATATTGCGGAATACATGTACCTGACAACTGAAGGTGTTTTCGGAATAGCAATTGGTGTTTCATCGACCTACATATTCCTGTTTGTCCTCTTTGGAGCTTTCCTTGGCAAATCGGGCATGGGTCAGTTCTTTAATGATCTAGCCATGGCCATTGCGGGAAGCGGCAAAGGTGGTCCGGCCAAGGTTGCTGTTGTTTCAAGTGGTCTTCTGGGTTCAATTAACGGCAGTGCGGTAGCAAATGTTGTTACTACAGGTGCCTTTACAATTCCGCTTATGAAGAAAATTGGCTATGAGCCTGAATTTGCTGGTGCTGTAGAAGCGACAGCTTCCTGCGGGGGTCAGATCCTGCCACCGGTAATGGGTGCGACAGCATTCATCATGGCAGAGTACCTGGGTCTTCCATATATTAAAATTGCAGCAGTTGCGGTTGTTCCAGCCCTTCTTTATTACTTGGGCGTTATTACAATCATTCATCTGCGTGCATCTAAAAAAGGTCTTGTGGGTCTTCCAAAAGACCAGCTGCCAAAAGTCAGTGCGGTTATGAAAGAACGTGGACATCTTTTGATTCCACTGGTTGGTCTGCTGTATCTATTGATCAAGGGCTATACGCCAATCTACGCGGCCTTCTACTCAATTCTGCTTACAATAGGCGCGAGTGCCCTAAGAAAAGATACACGAATGAGCTTCAACGACATTATTGATGCACTTGAAGAAGGTACACGTACTGCCTTGGGCGTAGCTATGGCCTGTGCTACTGTAGGACTCATAATCGGCGTTGCTACATTGACCGGTTTTGGTCTTAAACTTGCTGGCGCAATCCTATTCCTTGGAAAAGGAAACCTCTTTGCAACACTCGTGCTCACAATGATTGCGTGTATCGTACTTGGCATGGGACTTCCATCTATTCCAGCCTACATTATCACTGCAACAATGGCGGCACCAGCACTTGCTGAGATGGGTATTCCACCGCTGGTTTCACACATGTTTGTATTCTACTTTGGCATGCTCGCCAACCTGACACCGCCAGTAGCCCTTGCAGCATTTGCAGGAGCCGGTATAGCAGGGGGCAATACGACGCAAACAGGTATACAAGCCGTGAAAATAGCTCTAGCAGGATTCGTCGTTCCCTACATTTTCGCTTTCAACAACTCGCTCCTGCTGATTGATACGACATTTGCAGAAGCATCCGTTGTTATTGTCACAGCAATCATCGGTGTATTCGCTCTGGGTGTTGGTGTGGAAGGATATCTGTTCAAAGCCACAAACCTAGTTGTCAGATTAATGTTCTTTGTATCTGCACTATGCTTGATTATACCAGGTATCCAAACAGATATAATCGGTATTGCCTTATTCGCTGTCCTTTGCTTCATCGAGCAAAAGGGAAGCAAAAGCAAAAATGCCGAAGCAGTAAACGTTTAATTTTTCTCCCTAACATAAGGAAAAGAGAGGTGACTTAGGTCATCTCTCTTTTCCTTATGTTCAGACTGTTGACAAACTCTGAAATCCTGCGTTGCTGGATGAAATCAACTCTAATCACGTACGAGAGCACGCTCCTAGAGCGGATTTCATCCGCGCTGCTCTGATTACGAATTACGTTTTCAAATTAAAGCACAAATAAAAGCACTCGAGTTTACATAAATACATTACGTATACCAGAGCGCTTTCTATTATGATTTCTCAAGAAGCTTTTAATCAAATGCATGTTTCAGTATATCGAACGTCGATAGATACTTTACGGAAAACTCCACGCCATGATCAAGTGGGATGTTCTCATATAAATAGTATGTTTTCCCGTTTACATTGAGTGTGTGCTTTGCAATATCAGATATGCCATAGACAAGGTAGGGCATGGGTTGATTAATCTCTTCAAAGGTAATATAGCCGTCCTTTGTCTCAACACGCTTGCCTGCACTGTCGGGAACGCCCGCGCCAAAGGCTTTAAACCGTGTACTGTCCAGAATGATTTCATAGTCCGAATCAATGCGGAATATTTCCTCCCAGGGTTCCAGCTCAACAGAGTGTATCCACCGCATGACGAAAGTGTCGCCCGTATGGATAGGGATGCGTTCATAGACGGTTTGGGTTCGCTGATCGGTGAGAACCAGATAATGAGATGATCTTAATCCTATAAGGAGTATAATGGCAACCAGGGCCAGGTGTCTCACATCTAGGTATTTCTTTATTGTGTCCTGATTCATAACGGGCTCCAAATTCTGAATAAACGAATAATTCCGTGTACAAGTTCAGTTAAAAATAATTTAGCATCAGTCTATTGAATGGGCAAGCAGGGTGTAGTAGAGCTCTTGTACGCCCTTCCACCAGTTTGCATCTTCTGCATAACGTTTGTTAAGCCATTTAAAAGGATTTGAACCAGCTGGTCGCGCGTCTAGAATGGCACGAATGGTGCCGGCAGCAACTTCGCATGAATCCTCTAAATCTGTATTGTAATGGGTCCAACTCGAATAAACGTTAAAGGGATTGTTGAGAATCTTGTTGGCATAAGGGTTGTCTCTTGGAACAAATCCCTGTTCCTGACCGATGATTGCCAGTAGCAGGAGAGGGTGGACATCGTATTCCAGACCGACAGATTCAATAACAGACAAGTAAGACTCATCTGTAAAAGCAGAATTCCTCGAGTGAAGATACTCAACTATTTGAGGGTAATTGATTTCGCTGTAGCAAAGAAATGAAGGAAACCCGCCCTTGTCCCTGCTATGGATTTCCTGAACAATCTTATGGAGCTTGATTTGTGAGGGAATGTCAGAAAGCAGGACTGTGTTGGCGTGGATAAAGCTAACGCCTTTGTAGTTGCTTTTACTAGATGTTATATTATGGATTACAGTGGTAACTGGTATGAGCAAAATGAAAGCGGTCATAATCATAAGCAGACTATGATACTTCTTTTGTACTATTTTTGAGAAAAAGCTTGATATATAGCTATTAATATTAGTAAAATATTTCGATATAAGGGTCTTGGAATCAGCATCCTCGGTTGTTTCAATAAATGTCAAATCGCAGTCAGGATCTACCTGAGTGAATATATCCATAAGCTGGGTATTGTCGACCGGATGGCTCGTATAGGTTTCAAACCACTCTGAGAGGTAAGAAAAAGCCTCATTTTTCATTAATCCAGAGTGAACAATGCCGCTGATTAAATCTCTTTGAGAAACATTCAGGGTGTTCTGTTCAATGGAAAGTCTATAAATGGACATTCTGACTTCGGTCTTTTGAATATCTGACAAACCTTCCAAATATGCATTCAGTTCATCGTTTAGAGACTGAGACAAAAGTCTCGCTCTATATTTTGCATCGGCTGTAGGATGATTTCTTCTAATATTGCGTTTGATATTGAGGATTATCTCGTCGTTAAGAATGATTTTCTGATCAAGACTTTGAAGGATTTCTTCCATTCAATTGGCCTCCCTGATAATCTACGTATATCATAACAAATTTTTATTGGAAATATCCATAAAAATCAATTTATTTCTACTCGTATATATGGTAAAATAGGACTAACCTACTATAGGTAGCCGGAAAAGATGTGAATATTATGATTATTGATGCAAAGACAAAAGGACTAGGCCTGATTGGGCATCCCGTAGAACACTCATTTTCTCCAGCAATTCACAATGCAATAAGCAAATCATTAGGTCTTAATTACGTTTACACCGCGCATGATGTTCATCCCGAACAGGTTGAACAGGCCATACTTGGACTTGATGCCCTTGGATACAAAGGGACAAATGTTACAGTGCCGCACAAGACTGCAGTCATAGATGCATTGACTGAACTGACAGAGGAAGCGAAATTGATTGGTGCTGTAAACACAATACTGTTCGACAAGGGCAAGCGTATAGGGTATAATACTGATTGTTACGGTTTCGCAAAAATGCTAGATGACGAGGGTGTAACACTAAGTGGTAAAAAAGTCCTAATTCTAGGAACGGGCGGGGCGTCAAGAGCTGTCGTTGCGGCATGTGTCATGCATAACACAGATACTATTTACATCTGTTCGAGGGAAGCTGAAAAATCAGAATGCTATCTTGAAACCTTTGATAAAAGCAGTGACACAGTGAACAATTGGCAAGCAACAGCCTACAATGAGCTTGATGCAATCGCTGGCAATGTCGACTTCGACATTGTTATAAACTGCACGCCGTTGGGCATGCATCCTAATACAGGTGTTACGCCTGTGAATATCGAACTTTTCAAAAAAGAATGTGTTCTTGTAGATTTGATTTACAATCCTGCGGTAACGGAATTCCTGCTTCAAGGTGAAAAGAGAGGCATGAAAACCGTAAACGGTCTTGGAATGCTCATCCATCAAGCGCTTGAAGCTTATCGAATATGGACGGGTGAAACGCAAAGTGCACAATTCGTTAGAAACGCTCTTGAAAATCAGGGCGTAATATAAAGCTAAAAATTAGAATCATATGAAGTACAGCTATAATTGGACGCCTTATGCTGTATGGATGAAGTGGCGTAACCGGCTAATCTTATGGGATTAAGCCGGTTTTTTTATTTGTGAATACGTTTTTCAAATACGAAAATCGTAGCACTGTACAAAATTGTAAAATTGATAGTTATTTTGTTAATTTTCCTTTAAGGAAAGGCTGATTTGAGAGGATTAGAGCCCTTTCATGAAGAATTACTAATAGATGCAATACTTTAGAATTTTAAGCCATATATTTGATATCTAATTTCAGGAGTGATTTTGATGAAACAACGAGAATCGTTCCGGCTTGGTGACTTACTTGTCAAAGTTGGAGCAATAACAGAAGAACAGCTAAAATTTGCTCTTGAACTTCAAAAAGAGAAGCGCAGAAAACTCGGCGATGTGCTTCAGGAGCTAGAGTTTGTAACTGAAAAGCAGATTATTGAAGCGCTGGAATTCCAGCTCGGCATACCGCAAGTCGATCTTGAAAAGTACTACATAGATCCGGAAATTCCCCGACTTGTTTCTGAAGATTTTGCCAGAAAAAACAAGCTGATTCCTATTAAAAAGCAGGGCATGGTGCTTCATGTAGCCATGTCAGATCCTTTGAATATCATTGTAATCAACGATCTTGAAATTGTTACCGGATTTCAGGTAGAGCCACGGATTGCAACAGAAAAGGATATCAATGCCGCAATCAATACATATTTCAGCAAGCAATCTGCTGAAGAAGCGGTTGAAGAGTTTACCAAAGAATTCGAAGTGACTGAAGATGAAATCGATCAGAATCTTCTTAGAGAAATAAACAAAGCCCCTGTCGTTCGTCTGGTCAATACAATTATAGTTCAGGCAGCTCAGTCAAGGGCCAGTGATATTCACATTGAACCCCAGGAAGAATCACTCAGAATACGGTTTAGAGTCGATGGAGACCTTCAGGAGGTTATGCGTCCGGCAAAACAGACCCATGGCGCAATCATTACACGTATTAAGATTATGGCTAAAATGAATATTGCCGAAAGAAGAATTCCTCAAGATGGCCGTATTGAGCTGGATGTTCAAGGTCGTGATCTGGACCTGCGTGTATCGACAATACCTACTATCTATGGGGAAAAAGTAGTTATTCGTATGCTTGACCGTAGTAATTTTCTGAGAACTGTGTCACAACTTGGACTTAACGAACATGAAAAGGACCAGTTCAAAGAGATTACAAAAAGTCAAAATGGCATGATCCTAGTAACGGGCCCTACAGGTTCGGGTAAGTCGACAACGGTGTATGCTCTGCTATCTGAACTCAATGATTCAAAAAAGAACGTCATTACAGTTGAAGATCCAGTTGAGTACAGGATGAAGGGTGTAGTCCAGTCTCAGGTTAACCACAAGGCTGGCTTTGACTTTGCAACTGGACTCAAATCCATGCTGCGTCAAGACCCGGATGTCATCATGGTGGGGGAGATTCGTGACACAGAAACAGCTGAAATAGCTGTACGAGCTGGAGTAACTGGTCACTTGGTTCTGTCGACACTGCATACCAACAGTGCTGCTCAGACAGTCAATCGACTGATTGATATGGATGTGGAAAGATATTTACTAGCTTCATCTATTGTTGCCATCATCGCTCAGACTCTCGTTAAAAAGATTTGTCCTAATTGTTCTCTGCCATATATACCAGATGCCAATGATTTGGAAATCCTCGGTTTCAACGCCGATGCGGACATTGAGCTCCACAAGGGTACTGGATGCTCTGTGTGCAAGCATACTGGGTATTTGGGGAGAACCGCAGTTTATGAGATCATGAAACTGGATTCGCCTGCAAGAAACATCATTCTTGAACACAGCAATCCAGAAGAGCTTAGGACATACATGCGTAAAATTGGAATGAAGACCCTTCAAGAGAATTGCAGAGAAATGGTTCTCAGAGGCGAGACGACCTTGGAGGAACTGCTAAGAATTTCATACTCATTAGAAGGTTAAATATGTTAATTCAAGGGGGCACTTCATGCTAGACATTAAAGACATACTCAGCGTCGCGACTGAAAATGGCGCATCGGATATACATTTGACAGTTGGTATTCCACCAACTATGCGGGTTGATGGACAATTGATCCAGATGCAAGAGCATCAAAGGCTCATGCCGCCAGACACAGAGGCACTTGCCAAGAGTCTGATGGATGAATACGCAGAAAAACGCTTTGAAGAAAAGGGCGAAGTGGATTTTTCCTATTCCATTGTCGGATTTGGACGATTTCGTGTAAATGTCTATAGACAAAGGGGTACTGTGGGGATGGCGCTCAGAACTGTTCCGCTATCAGTTCCTGAAATCGACGAACTGGGATTGCCGCCGATACTCAAGGAGCTGGCCATGAAAAAGCGTGGCCTTATTCTGGTAACAGGTCCTACAGGATCGGGAAAATCGACCACTTTGGCTTCAATGATCGACTATATGAATAAGCACCGCAATGGTCATATCATCACACTTGAAGATCCAATCGAATATTTGCATCGTCATGGTAAATGCATTGTCAATCAGCGCGAGGTAGGACACGATACCTTTTCATATGCAGCGGCGCTTAGAGCAGCAATGCGACAAGACCCTGACATCATACTCATTGGCGAGATGCGTGACCTTGAAACCATTTCAACTGCAGTAACCGCAGCTGAAACAGGACACCTTGTATTATCGACACTCCATACTATCGGTGCTGTGCAGACCATAGACAGAATCATTGACGTCTTTCCACCTGACCAGCAGCAGCAGATTAAAATACAGCTTTCAAGTGTGCTGGAAGGGGTCATTTCACAGCAGCTCATCAAGCAGGCAGATCACAAGGGTAGAATTGCGGCGCTTGAAATCATGCTGGCCAATGCAGCAATTAGAAACCATATTCGAGAAGGCAAGACACACCAAATTCTATCAGCACTTCAAACGGGTAGAAAGCACGGCATGGTGACAATGGATGCATACCTGACAGAGCTTTACCGTCAGGGGCTGATAAGCTACAATGACGCAATCCTCCATGCTGTTGACAGAGACATGCTATCAAGACTTTTGTAAAGGCGGTGTGAAGCATGCCAATTTATCAGTATAAGGGGAAGAACGTACAGGGCAAAAACGTCAAAGGCACAATGGAGGCTGAGTCTAAGAACGAAGTTGCAGTCAGCCTGAGACGCCAGAATGTCTTTCCTACTGAAATTGTAAACGAAGCCCAGCTTGGGCGTGAAATCAAGCTAACAAGAACAAAAAAGAAAATAACCGTAAAAGACCTGAGTATATTCTGTAATCAGTTTTCGACAATCATACGCGCCGGCATTTCACTGATTGAGTGTCTGGACATTTTGAGAAAGCAGTCTGAAAACACGACATTGCAGGAGATACTTGATCAGATATTTGAGGATGTACAGAAAGGTGTACCGCTTTCAAAGTCCATGTCAAAGCATCCGAAAGCCTTTCCTCAGCTTCTCATAAACATGGTGGAATCAGGTGAACTTTCAGGACAGCTCGACCTGATTATGAAACGTATGGCAGACCACTATGATAAGGAATACAAGCTAGCCATGAAAATTAAGCAGGCTATGGTGTATCCGATTATATTGATTGTGGCATCCATATTAATATCCATAGTACTCATTACGCTTGTTTTACCTAACTTTATAAACATGTTCAAGGACTTTGGTGTACCGCTGCCACTGCTTACTCAAGTCTTACTAGCAGTAGGCGACTTTTTTAAGAATTATTGGTATGTGGTTTTTGGAGCAGTTATACTGATTATAATTCTATTTCAAAGATTTATTTCTACTCCAGATGGAAAGTTGAAGTTTGATGATGTAAAACTTCATATGCCCATATTTGGACCGGTGAACCGGAAAATTTCAACATCGCGATTTTCCAGGAACTTGTCAACTATGATCAGTTCAGGGATATCGATAATAGATTCTATGGAAATGGTAAGTCGCGTCATTGGCAATGCTAGAATTTCAGCTGGTATTGAAGAGGCACTTGACCAAATGAAAAAGGGGGATGGTATTGCTTCACCACTAAGTAGACTCAAGGTTTTTCCACCAATGCTCATTTCAATGATCCGCATTGGGGAAGACACGGGTAATTTGGAATCTCTACTGGAAACAACTGCAGATTTCTACGATCAAGAGGTTGATGTAGCGATTCAGTCCATGCTTCAGCTTCTGAATCCACTAATTTTGCTCTTCATGGGTGGTATTGTAGGTATGATTGTACTTGCGATCGCTTTACCGATGTTTGAAATGTATTCTCATCTTACTTTCTAAAAGTAAGAACTACATCAATTTAATATTTACAAGCCTAAAATGTGTGGGACATATGGGCTTGAAATATACAAAATCAATTATATTTTCAAGGAGGAATTAAAATGATTCAATTTTTCTCAAGAAAGCTTAAAAACAGAAAAGGCTTTACCATTATCGAACTTCTAGTTGTTATTGCACTTCTAGGTATTCTTGCAGGTATTGCTGTGCCTAGAATGACAGGACTAACTTCTGGTGCAAAGGAAAAGGCTGATATGGCATCAATGCAGACGTTATTGCGTGATGCTCAGGTTGGGCTTGCATCTGGTCAGATTGATCCTGCTACTGATTTGGATACAGATAAAAACATCAAGGCAGAAGCTGGCAAATACTTCACGGCAATACCAACACCACAGACACAAAATACAGCAGCATCTGGTGTGTTTCAGATTAATATAGTGGCGCTGGACACAACTAATGATCCAGGTGTTTACACAATTACTGTTAAGCATTCATTAAATGCTGATTCAACAGATGCGTATCCAGATGATATTTCTGGTCAAGCTGAATATATTGCTGATTAATTATTAGTATTGAAATATGGGGTAAACCATGATATTTTTTATAATTTTGCTTGGCTTATGCATTGGCAGTTTTCTCAATGTAGTCATATCCAGACTACCGGATGGAACATCACTTGCCATGCCGCCGTCAAGCTGTCCTGTCTGCAAAAATAGAATAAAGTTTTACGACAATATTCCCGTAGTGAGCTTTCTGAACCTGCGAGGGTCGTGTAGATATTGCGGCAGTAAAATATCATGGCAGTATCCTATCATCGAGATTATAACTGGTGTGTTATTCGGATACTTATACATCAGGAGAGGATATACCTTGAACCTGCTCTTTGATTTCATTTTTGTCAGCGTGCTCATTTGTGTGTTCATGATTGATTTAAAGCATGAAATCATACCTGATTCCTTGAACCTATTTCTTGGAATTTCAGGACTCGCCATGGTTTTCATGACAAATGACTTGTCACTTGCCAATGCAGGCTATGGTTTTCTAGCGGGCGGGGGTGTTTTCTTCCTGATAGCCCTGGTCGGTCCAATGGGGGGCGGCGATATCAAATATATGGCTGCCGCTGGCATATGGCTGGGGCTATTTCCCACAATATTATCCGTTCTACTCGCATTTATACTGGGTGGGGGTATTGGAATTTTGCTCATTGTTACGAAGGTAAAGGGCAGAAAAGATTATGTTCCATTTGGACCCTTTCTCGTAATGGGATCCTTTATTGGGTATTTCTTCTTTGAAGAGTTTATGTACTATTACTTGAAACTAATCATATGAAAAAGGCAATACTATTAGAAAATTAAAGAGGGAATGTGTATGACGTGCCTGAATAAAATTAATAATAAACATGGCTTTTCTTTAATCGAAGCGCTTATAGCACTGGCCATTCTCTCTCTTGTATTAACGCCTGCTTATATGGCACTACTTAACGGCTTTAAAATATTTGGCAATGAAAAGGACTATCAGAATGCGATTGCTGATGTTCAAATTTTTTATGATGAAGTGAACAGCAGAATACGACTTGCAGGATTTAAAGATACAGAATATATTGATACGACTACAAGACTCGATCAGCTATCTGGCGTTAAGGACACAGCACCAAGAAGTCCTGTTAACGTTTTAAGGGTGAAAGATACCTATTATTATGTGGATGATGGAGTATTAAATAAATACACTAACAATAACGAATATGAAATGATTGAGAATGTACTTAACTTTGTAATTGATGAACTTGAAGACGGTCAACTGATTACCTTGTCTGTAACAATCGAGGTAAGGGGACGTCAAAGAACCATAGAAACAGAAATTTACGACAGATACTAGGAGGGAGGCATCGATATGGGTAAATTTGTGGCCATAGAAATCGGGAACGAACTGACAAAAGTTCTCTACGGATTTGACAAAAAAGAAGACATCGTCATTAAAGACTACAGATTCATTCGCAACACCGATAAGCTTTTTAATCCTGATGGCGAATTGAATATCAATGAAATACAGCCTCTCTTAAAATCTGAACTTAAGGATATGGGAATCAGGCGAGCTGATTGTTATTTGACAGTGGGAGGCCAATCAGGCATAGTACGACTCAGAGAAATGCCCCTTGTACGCCTTAAGGAAATGAAGGAAATTGTTCGTTTTGAAGCTGAACAGTTTTTGCCTTATAACGTCGAAGCCTTCTATATTGATTATAGGGTTAACAGAATTATTGATAAACCGGTTCAAGAGGGTGGTTCTACGGATGAAAGCCAAACAGATACTCAAACCGCTGAAGTCATGATTGTGGCAGCCCCTAAGGAGCTTATAGACGACCAGATTGAACTCATAGACAAACTAAGACTTAACATCAAGCGTGTGGATTATTATACAGACGCTGTTTTCTGTTATTTCAGAAAGCATATACTCAGTGATGACAAGAACGTGCTAGTGGTTGATTTAGGGTCAGCAGGTATGAAAATGACCATGTTCAATGGCACTAAGTATTTTGCAAATATCTCATCTGAACTGGGTGTTAAGGAACTGATTACACGCTACACAGAAAAGAACAATGTTTCTGAGTCTGAAGCACGTAAGCATCTTTTGCCCCCTGCTGTTCATGCTAAGAAAGAGGAAACGAGCCTCATATTAAATCGACTTGAGACTCTAAGACAAAAAATGCAGTTCAGTAAAGCATCAGAAACGTCTGAAAAAATACCAGAATATGATTTTGACCCTGAACTGGAGCTCCTTTATGAACCTATTGGCTATGAAGTCGGAAAAATGATGGAGTTCTTTAAAACACGTCAATTTGGCATGAGTGTAGACGCTCTTTATTTAATCGGCGGTGGGTCTAACCTTAATCAGTTAAATGAGTTTCTACGTGTTTATCATAATATTGATGTTTTAAAAGTAGAAAATATAGCGAAAGATTCAGATATGACAGATCATGAATATGCACTCATGGTACCAGTCATTGGCAGTCTGCTGAAAGGTGGCTGCTGATGTTTAAAAGAAATAAAAAGCAAGTGAATGTTCTGGACCAGTATAAAAAGAAAGACATCAATCTGCTTCCAGACTTGTATTTTAAAAAGAAGAAAAGAGTACGCTATGCTTTTCTAATCGTTTTCATTATTGCACTAGGTATTGTGGGCTTTACATACCAAATTTATATGCTTAACATTGAGCTTGCTGAAACGAAAGCCGATAATCAGGCAGTACTTTTGTCCATTGAAGAAAAAAAGGAAGAGCGTGATAGGCAGCTGCTCCTTACGACACTTAAAAACAGAATTGAGTACAAGGTTGATTTATTGAAACAAATTGAACAGGAAAATGCTTCGGTTGTTCAGATTTCAAATGCCATAGAGTCTGCACTTCCTTCAGGTGTTCTCTATGTCAATGTGGATTTTGATTCAACTGAACATATGACAGTTTATGGGAAAACACAAACAGAATCTGAAATTCCAGACCTGATTTATAAGCTAAGGTCTATGAACCTTTTTTCAACTGTTGCCATAGACACAATAACCCGAATCGAAACAGAAAATTATGCCGGTATAGACATTTTTTATGAGTTTGTACTGACATGTGAATTTGGGGGTGCGCAAAATGCGGCTGACTAATCGGGAGAAAATCATCCTCGCAGGCTTTAGTATTATTCTCATCATCACTGCAGTTGTCTATTTTGCATATTTGCCAGTCTATGATGCCTTAATTGTAGAAAAAGAAGCTTTGAATGAAAATAGGGCTCTTCTTGAAAGTATTGAGAAGAATATTCTTCCTATAGACCAACAGATGCAACTTATTGATAACTTTAGAAAAAAGTACGAAATCATGCAAAAGACGCTTCCGCCAGTGCTTTATCAGGAAGATGTACTTAGGCGGATTACGACAGTTTTAGATGAAAATGGCATTTTAGCATCAGAATATACTTTTGAACTCCAATCAAATATTGATGATAATACTGAAAACACAGAAGCGCTTGATAAGCTCTTATCTTCTTATGGCGATACAGCCCTTGATAATATTTCTAAAAGCATGGTTCAGGCGCGTTTTGCCAAAGAAGAAGAGGAAAAAGACACCCAAGCTGAAACTTGGGATAGCATTGTTGATACAATTGATGTATCCATATCTCTTGAAGGAAATTACGAGAACATCAAGAAAGCAATCCTATCTTTTGAGAGCATGGAAAACATTGTGCTTGTGAGCAATCTGACTGTCGCTAAAGACGTAAACTATGTCGACACTGTGCGAGGCACCATTGAAATGCGTTTCCCTTACTACTACGACAACGAAACGCTGGATAAATTGTTCTGGGAGTATCAGTCGGAATTTGAAAAGCACTATCCGTTCGAATATATCGTAACAGAATCAGAAGCCGACCCAAATCGACCGGTTCAACGTGTACCAACCATAGGTAGTGGAAACGACGCAATATCTTCAGACATCATTGAAGGACTTTATGATCGTGCTGCTGAAGAGAGCAAGGTTGTTGACTATGACTTTGAAGTGGTTATGAGTCCGCCGACGTCAATTCACATGAACTACTATATTTCAAAAAGCGATAACAAGAGCTTCTCGCTTGGTTCAGAACGTGCAAGTGAAACGATGAACATTACGATTACGGAATCGGGGGGCAAGTATGCATTTAACTACAATACATCCCTTGCTGACTTCCCAGGTGTCAATGACTACTATACATTCACGCCAAACTATGAAGATGGGATTTATATGACTGTAGTCTCATCACCAAGGGTTGGAGACGATGATACGGGTATGGGAACGCTCAATGTCTATAACAAGACATCAACGCCGCTCAAAATATTCGTGAAGTCAGATGATGAAAAACTGCCGCGACTTGTTTTAGGCAAGCAAGAGGGACAGGTGTCCGTAATCCACGACTAGGAGGCCATATGCTTAAAAATGAAAAAGGCTTCACATTGCTGGAACTCCTTATTGCAGTAAGCATACTCGCTATAGTACTTGGTCCTTTGTTTTCACAGTTTGTAACTTCATCAAAAATTGGCGGACAATCCGAAAGGATTGTCCGTGCTGAATATGCGGCGCAATCTGTACTGGAGGAAGAAAAACACAATCCTCAAATTCCTGACGCTGGAAACTACAGAATTGTTGACCGTGATGGGTTCAAAGTGAAAATCACCTATGAAGACCATACAAGTTCTGTGAACACGTCTGATAAAACATTGCAGACATTTGACGACACAATTTCACCGGATATAGCCATGGTTCCTCAAGTGGAAATTTCCAATCTGGATTTATTCTTCAATTTCGGTGCAGCATCAGTAGCTGAAGCCTTAAACGTTGATTTTGGAAAAACGATGAAGATTCTTCTAGAATCGACAGGTCTTCCAAATCAATATGCACTGACCTATTCAATTGATGGTATTTCCACAGATATTCACACATTAACCAAAGTATCTGGCGAAGAGGTTGTGCTGAAATTTACTGCCTCCAGTACAGATGAAACCGATACGCTTCTTAATATTGACCTCGAAAACGCAACTTCTGGAAGCGATGAGAGAAAACTGCTGCTTTACGAGTTCGATGATGTGAACAATAATTATAATTTCAACACAGCCAACGCTAGTGACGGTGCTGTTCAAACCATATTAAAGCTCATATCTTCGTCTATAGCTGATGTAGACAATACGCTTGACTATTACTGGGTCCACATAGAGGTTAAGGACAACTCAGGTAATGTCATTACAGATTTATATTCCTCTCTCAGAAATGAGGATTAGTCAAAGTGCGGTGATGATCATGACAGGAAAACTTAAAAATGAAAAAGGGTCGGCACTGCTTGTTGTTTTGATTGCCATTTCTTTTTTGGCTATTTTAGGCGTGAGTCTTTTGACCTTTAGTACTGCGACCTTTACACGTGCTGCAAAGCTGACAGGTGCCAATAAAGCGTTCTATTTAACGGATGGTGCCATTGAAGAAAGCCTTGCTGAAATCAATGACATGGCTTTTGATGCAGAAGCTCAAGCAAACAATCATGTCGTTGAGGCTTTTGATTTTGAAAAAGACAACATTTTCGAAGCCATTGACGATGGCTCTCTTGATGGTGTTTTTCTATCGAACGATACATGGAAAGCATTCCTCAGAAAGCTCAGAATCGATATGAATAATGAGGTCATAACAGAAGAAGAAGCCATGGAGTATATTGAAATAGGCCTGAAATGCGAATTTCTACTAGCCTACTATGAAAGTCTTCTCGATAGTGGAAAAGCGAGTTTGACCTATACGCTTCTTGATGATGATGGAAACTACTATGATGACCCAGACGAAACGGATGCTTACGTAGAAGAGAGTATCGTTTTTGAGAAAATTGATTCTGACGCTCTTTCAAACAGCAGATATACAACACTTAATACTTTACAGCTCAACGCTTACATTGATAATGTAAGCGGATTTGAAAAAGAAAATTCCGAAGGTGCTGCAATTGATAACCTGACAATGACAGCTGTCGAATCTTCATTCACAGAAGATGAAGGCATTACGATCACGCTTAAAACAGATGGCAGCTTTAATGAGCACAAACGTGCCCTTGAGCTTAAAGTCAAGGTAACCGAGCCTAAGTACCAATACGTTTTTAAATCTGCACAGGGAACCGAAACCATCAAAAACAACGAAGCGACTGATTATGCAATCATTGCAGGTAAGGATATTATCGTTTCAGAGGGTCACGTGGACATATTCGGAGATGCCTATGCATATGGGACCTTTCCAGATGCTGAAGATACAAAAACGCAGAAACAGGTTGGCGGCATTCATTTGGGCTATAAGGACGAAACGGACAACTTCCTTAATGATGATATGTCGGGCTTTCTTTATGAGAGCATGCTTTCTTTGGATGGTTCTCTAAGTGTTGATGGAAACTTATACACGCGGTCTAACATAAAGATTTTTGAAGCTGGAAATACTTTGAAAGTCACAAAAAATATGGGGGCCAATGAGTTTAGAACAAATGGCTATACAACAGGTGCTGATAGTACAGATATCACCATAGACGGTAATATGTATCTTTACGAAGATATTATTTTGAGAGGTAGCCATGGTACGACAAACATTAAAGTTGGTGCAGATAGTACAACTGACGGTGACCTGTTTTTAATCCTCGATAGCAGTGGTAATGGCTATACTTCTGGTGACCAGTCTGGTTCCATTATCATTGAAGATGGTATACAGGAAAAAATCAATATGGATGTGAACAAGCTCTTTATCAGTGGGCTTTCGTTTGCAGGCATCTCGAGGATGGTTGAAGTTGATGGCGAGGATGTCAGACAGTATTTTATGACTGGTGAGTCCTTGTCTATCGAGAACAAGTATATGAAATTTTACGAGAGCAG
The DNA here is from genome assembly GCA_963678925.1 of uncultured Acidaminobacter sp. GTDB lineage: Bacteria > Bacillota > Clostridia > Peptostreptococcales > Acidaminobacteraceae. The sequence continues at coordinate 4,307,705 of OY787533.1, forward strand.
CTATGCAGCTGATAATAACTATGCAGACAAGCTGGGGAACTATGAAGATGTAACCTATTACTACGATTACGAAGACGGAGAGCCTATAGATACTTCCGGTAACGTAACGACTATTGGGTATGACTATATTGAACCTACGGATGAAAGCAATGACTTTTTTAAGCAAAACGCTTTTATGATGGGGGCAACCAGTGGAGATTCATCGTCTTCAGCAACCGAAGTAGATGACATTGACAAGAAAATGCTCAAGATACGAAGTCTGACAACAACAGATGCCTATGAAGACAATTACGCAACAGGCGTTGTGCTTGGTATGAAAGCTGATGAAACAGGTGGTGTCTTGAATCCTGAATATTCCATGAGTATAGCAAATTATAAAACCATGCTTCGATCAACACTTCTTAATGCCAATGTTGAGAATCACGGCAGAGATGTTGACCGCTTGATGAATTTGATTGCAACGCGGGATATATCTGAAGGAAAGACTTTCATTTATTCAAATGATGTTGTAAATGGTGCTGGTGAAACCGTTCTGAACAAGGCGTTCAACACAACGCGCCTTTCTCAAATGATCGATTTTACACAAGATATCATTAAGTTTGATGATTATGAGAATGTCAGGATTGTGAATGAAGACGTTAACTCAGATATTTATATCAATCCACCAGGTGCTATAGATTCCAATGACATTGCCATTGGCGGCAGTTCACAAGTGCTTACTGAAATAGGTGGAACCATTGCGACTAGGGGTGATGTCTATATTTATACGCCTGTAGGTTCTCAGTTTACCTATAACGGAACCATACTAGCCGAAGGCCGTGTTATTTTCTACGGACAAGGCACGAAAGTCATACAACATGATAAGGATATTATCAATTATCAGATTGCAGCTTACTCAGACATGGGCAGTGCCTTTTACAAAGACGAGGGGCGTACCATTGAAAATGTCCTAGGCCATATTCCTGAAAATACAGCTTTAATAGATTTGTTCGACTTAGATAATACAAATGTACATTTTACTTGCGATGGATTATCCCCTGTAATTGCAGTAATACCAACAGGTGAATCCATTACTGTCCGTCTCGACCAACCACCAATTCTTGCTGGCATGCAAAAAAATGAAGGAATTAAGGGGTATGAAGTAGAATATTGGAGGGAAACGAGATAAACGAAGGGCGTGATATAGTGGAACTTAAAAATTATATGGAAGTATCGGTAGAGCATTTTCTGCCAAATCTTTTGAGAGCATTTCCGGATATATGCCAGTGCGAGCACTGCCTGATGGATATTAAAGCCATTGCACTCAATAGCCTTAAACCCCATTATGTCGTTACTGGTAAAGGCGAATTCTACTCAAAGCTAAGTGAAATGAATCTGCAATATGAAACAGATATTCTTAAGGCGCTGATTGATGCAATTAACATTGTTTCAAAAAATCCGCGTCATGGAGTGGAGGATGATTAAAATAAATATCTACCTGATTGGAATGTCGGGATCAGGAAAAAGTACGATCGGTCAGAGTTTGGCCGATCGTTTAAATATGCCACTGGTTGATCTTGACAAAAAAATTGAAGAAGGCGGCTTACCTATTAATGAAATCTTTGAAAAATATGGTGAAGACCACTTTCGTGATATCGAATCCCAAGCGGTTCGTGACATTTCAGAATGCAAAGGCATGATCGTTTCAACTGGCGGTGGTGTCATTATTAGGGAAGAAAACATACTGTCTATGAAAAACACAGGAACTCTGGTTTATCTGAAAGGCAGTATTGATACCATTGTCAATAATTTGCAAAATGAACGCGCGGGCCGTCCGCTTCTGAAAGAAGGCGATCTGCGTGAGAAAGTCTGCGGACTAATGGATGTACGTGCTCAAAAATACATAAGTGCATCAGATGTCATCGTGGTTACGGACGACTTGACACCAGCCCAAATTGCAGAAGAAATCATTACGCTGTTAAAACTTGGTTAGACGCCTATTTCGTTGCTATTCAAACACTGAAAAGTGTGGTAATATATATTGGGATGTGACGCTATGGTGAAGACTATACTGGTTATTAATGGTCCTAACTTAAATATGTTAGGTAAACGTGAGGCAGAGCACTACGGCTGTTTAACCCTATCAGACATCGAAAAGATGATCCGGGTTGAAGCTGAGAACGCTGGCCTTAATGTTGTGCTGATGCAGTCCAATCACGAAGGTGAAATTATTGACAGACTGCACGGGTGCATGAATATCTGTGACGGCATCATTATCAATGCGGGTGCTTACACGCATACATCATATGCCATACGAGATGCCATTGAGCTGGTTGCGCTGCCGACAGTAGAGGTTCATTTATCTAATGTTTACGCACGCGAGACCTTCAGGCATAAGTCGGTTATTGCACCGGTTTGTCTGGGCCAAATTTCCGGACTTCGCGCATATGGGTATATTGCAGCGCTGGGAGCTCTTAAAGCGTACTTTGAAAAGGGTGAATTATAATGCAGACACTTCAGGCACTTAGACAAACTATGAAAGATCATAAGTTTGAGTCTGTTCTGATTACAAAACCTGAGAACAGAAGGTATGTTAGTGGTTTTAGTGGTACTTCAGCCTTTGTACTTGTAACTGAACAGCATGCGTATGTCATAACGGATTTCAGATACAAGGACCAGGCGGCACGTGAATGTCAAGGGTTTGAAATCTTACTGATTTCAAATGACAAGACAGTTTACGATGTTATATCTGAACTTAACTTACGTCAGATTGCCTATGAAGATGGTTTCATGACTGTTCGCGATTTTAACACTTATAAAAATGAGCTTCATCAAATTCAATTTTGCGAAATGGGACAGTTGCTTGAAAAACTGAGAATCTGCAAAATGGACTTTGAAATTCAAAAGCTTAGAAAATCAGCTAAAATCGCAGACCTAGCATTTGATCACATTATTGGATTCATCAAGCCTGGTATGAGAGAGCGAGAAGTTGCCCTTGAACTGGAAATGTTTATGAAGCGTCAAGGCGCTACAGCACTTTCTTTTGATATCATTGTCGCTTCCGGCTGGAGATCTTCCATGCCCCATGGTCGAGCGAGTGACAAGCTTATTGAAACAGGTGATTTCGTAACAATGGATTTTGGCTGTATACTGGATGGATACTGTTCAGATATGACAAGAACTGTTGTTGTTGGTGAAGCCAGCGAGAAACAAAAAGAAATTTACAATACTGTTTTACGCGCTCAAGAAGAGGCGCTGCGGACAATACGTCCAGGCATTCGCGGCAAAGACGCGGACCAAGTTGCGAGAGATATAATCACTGAAGCAGGTTATGGCGAATATTTTGGCCATGGACTTGGACATGGTGTAGGTCTTGAAGTTCATGAGGATCCAAGGCTGTCACCAATCGGTGAAATAATATTAGAAAAAAATATGGTGGTTACTGATGAACCGGGTATCTATATTCCAGAGTTCGGGGGCGTTCGTATCGAAGACCTCGTTGTGGTTACTGAAAACGGATGTGAACGTTTGTCAAACGCACCAAAAAATTTAATTCAGATTTAAATCGGAGGTATAAGCATGATTTCTGCAGGTGATTTTAGAAAAGGTATGACTTTTGAGGTAAATGGCGAGCCGGTTGTAGTTGTAGACTTCCAACACGTTAAGCCAGGTAAGGGCGCTGCGTTCGTAAGAACTAAGTACAAGTCGCTTCTAACAGGCGCTACACGTGAAACAACATTTAACCCATCTGAAAAGTTTCCAAAGGCACACATTGAAACAAAAGAAATGCAATATCTATACAATGATGGTGACCTATACTATTTCATGGACAATGAAACATATGATCAGATTCCACTTCAGTATGAACTGGTTGAAGATTCTATCAAATACATCAAGGAAAATGACAGTGTTATGCTGAAATTCTACAAGGGTCAGTGTTTCGTCGTTGAAGCACCAAACTTTGTTATCCTTGAAGTAACTGAAACTGAGCCAGGTGTTAAGGGCGACACAGCTTCAAATGTTACTAAGAAAGCTGTTCTTGAGACTGGTGCCGTTGTCAATGTACCGCTATTCGTAAATGAAGGCGATAAGGTAAAGGTTGACACAAGAACTGATGAATACCTGTCACGTGCATAATTAGCGTGATAAGGATCATATAATTCTAAAGGTCTGCTGCTTAATTTGGGAGCAGACTGCCATAATGACTCTAAGGAGGTTATATCATGAGCTATCTACTGGAAAAGGTGTCCTATTTGAAGGGTCTTGCTGAAGGCATGGAAGTAGAGCAAAACTCTAAGGAAGGTAAGCTGTTGGTCCACATCATTGATTTGCTGGAGGATTTTGCAGGTGCTATTGATGAACTTGATACAGACCTCGAAGATTTGGAAGAATACGTTGAAGACGTAGACGAAGATCTTGCTGATCTTGAAGATTATGTTGAGTCTGTGGATGAAGATCTGGCTGATCTTGAGGACGAAATCGAAATGGAATATGGCTTGTCTGATTACGAAGAATTTGAATGTCCGCACTGCGGAGAAGCTGTTCTTGTTGATCAGGACTGGGATGACGAAGATTGCTGTGTTGAACTGACGTGTCCTGAATGCGGTGAAGATTTTGTCATAACAGACGATTGCTGCTGCTGTGATGCCGATCTTGAAGAAGAAGAATCTGAAGAGTAATTGCTATGCCCGCGGAAATTTCTGCGGGCATTTTCCATGCATGTCCACATGCAGCATTCAGGTTTGGCCTAAACTTGAATTAGCACTATGCCAAATAAAATGTAAACACTCTGTAATACAGTAGATTCATTGTGTTTACGGGTTGCATCTGGTATAATAATCCTATGATTGGAGGGACTGCAATGGCTGAAAAAACACAAATTAACGCGTTGGAATATGGAAACGTAAACATATCCGATGATGTAATTGGTATTATCACATCAATCGCCGCAGGTGAAATTGAAGGCGTAAACGGATTATCCGGAGGATTTGCAGAAGACCTGGCGGAAATGTTTGGTGTTAAGAACCTGAAAAAAGGTGTAAAAGTAGATATACAGGATGACATAGTTGTTGTCGATTTAAATATTATTGTGGATTTTGGAATTAAGATTCCTGATGTTGCATGGCAAGTGCAGGAAAATGTCAAGACTGCTGTTGAGACAATGACTGGTCTGACAGTTAAAGAAGTCAACATTCATGTTCAAGGCATCAACATGGACTCAGGTGAAGAAATTCCACTAGAAGATTCAATTGAAGACTAACAAATTTGAAAGAAAACTTCGCGCTTCCAGTTAGGCTTACAAGCAAAAGGAAGCCGGAGTTTTTCTCAAGTCTGTAATATGTAAATGGAGGTCCAAATGGGCAGAAAACAAGCGCGGGAAACTGCAATGCAGTGTATCTATCAACTGGAAATGCATAACGAATATACAATCGAGCGTGTCGATGCATATCTGGAAGACGCTGTACAGAACGGTGCTGACAAGAAATTCGTTTCAGATTTGGTGAAGGTCTACATTGACCACCATGAAAATGTAGATAATGAAATCACATCTCATCTAAAACAAGGCTGGAAACTGGAAAGACTGGCTAAAATCGATCTGGCTATTTTACGAATTGCACTGACAGAAATTCTTTACTGTGAAGATATACCTGAGAGTGTATCAATCAATGAAGCTGTAAATCTTTCAAAGAAATTCAGTGATGATGCATCAAGCTCATTCATTAACGGTCTTCTCGGCGCTGCAGTCGGTAACTAAGGATGATAGAAAATGAAACCTTATACCCTAGGTATTGATACCAGTTGCTATACAACTTCAATTACTGTTGTAGACGCAAAAAGAGACATCATTTTTGAAAATCGTAAAATGCTTGAGGTTAAAAAGGGGGCTCGAGGGCTTAGACAGTCTGAGGGCTTTTTTCAGCATGTCATGAATTTGCCCGAACTGCTTGAAGAGGCTTCAAAAACTTGTAATATGAAAAGCCTAGGGTGTATTGCTGTAAGCACAAGGCCAAGAAATGTTGAAGGCTCATATATGCCTGTTTTTACGGCTGGGGAACGCATTGCCAAAAGTCTTTCGTTTGCGCTGGATGTTCCAATGTTTACAACAACACATCAGGACGGACACATAATGGCCGCTGTCAAATCATGTGCATTTGACCACACAAAGCCCCATATTGCAGTTCATCTTTCTGGAGGAACCTCAGAAATTCTCTCAGTGGAGTGGAGCCAGGACGGATTTGAATGTGAAATTCTCGGTGGAAGTCTCGATATTTCTGCAGGACAATTGATTGATCGCGTAGGTGTCGAACTTGGACTAGGCTTCCCATGTGGAAAAGAACTGGACAAAGCATCGGAAAATCACACGAAACGTCTTAAGTTTCCCCTATCAGTTAAAGGGAACTACTTCAATCTCAGTGGCGCAGAGGCCTACGGCCTGAAATACGTCGAACAGGGTGAAAACATCGAAGATATCGCAGCAGGCATGTTTGAAGCAATTATGAAATCGCTTTTTAAATGTCTGGTGTCTGTTTCTCAGCAAACTGGCCTAAAAACCATAGTCATGGCTGGTGGTGTATCATCTAGCGCCTACATGCGCAGTCGACTCCCAGATCTTTTTAATGCACACGGGATTGAAATCCTGTTTGCAGACCCAGCTTTTTCAGCTGATAACGCCATTGGAACAGCATTGCTTGGTTCTTTATGGCATAGTGGGGAGCTTATATGAAACTTAGACCCTTATCTGTAACAGAGGTTAATAGCTACATAAAGAGAAGTCTATCTTATGATCCAATCCTTTCAAATCTGATTGTTGAAGGGGAGTTATCGGGTTTTAAGCTCCATTCCAGTGGACACGCCTATTTCAATTTGAAGGACAGCGATTCAAGAATAAGCTGTGTCATGTTTCATAGAGACTTCGAAATCGTTGATTTCTTGCCAGCCGATGGTATGAAATTGAAAGCCAAAGGATATATTTCTGTTTATGAGCGTGACGGCAAATATCAATTATATGTCAAGGGCCTAGAAAAAAGCGGTATTGGCGATTTACATATTGCGTTTGAAAAAATGAAACAAAAACTGAATGAGGAAGGTCTCTTTGATCAGAGTATCAAAAAGCCCATTCCAGCCTATCCGGAAAAGATTGCTGTTGTAACGTCGCCTACGGGCGCAGCAGTAAGAGATATTATTCAAGTCTTTACAAGACGCGTGAGTTACTGTGACCTTACTGTTTTTCCAGTTCGGGTACAAGGTGAAACCGCATCGGCTGAAATAGCAAATGCAATTCAGTCGATAAACGAAATTGGAGACTTTGATTTAATCATCACAGGACGTGGCGGTGGATCCATTGAAGACCTCTGGGGATTCAATGAAGAAAATGTCGCCCGTGCAATATATGCATCTGATATTCCGGTTATCTCTGGTGTTGGCCATGAAACTGATTTTACAATTTCTGATTTTGTTTCAGACTTGCGGGCACCGACACCTTCTGCGGCGGCAGAACTGGCTGCAGTATCTGACAATGAGCTTCTTGGGTATTTAAAAGCCCTTAGCGCCAAATTGACAGAGTCTCTCAGGTACCGTGCAGATATCTTTAGAGAAACACTGGAGGCCTATCGGCCTCAAATACTCGCAGGTCAGCTTTCCAAGCTGAGTGAGATGAAAAGATTTGAATTGGAAGTCACCCGTGACAAACTGATTCAAAGTATCAACAATGATATTTCGTATAAACGTCAGGAACTCATGCATACAGGGCGACTGCTCGACCAGATCAGCCCCTTAAAAACACTGGAACGTGGGTACAGTATCGCACAAAATGACAAGGGCCATGTCATCAAGTCTGTTTCATCGGTTAAAGCTGAAGACTTTATTGATGTAAGGGTCTCAGACGGGCACTTGAAAGCAAGGATTGAGTCCGTTGTTAAAGCTAAGGAGTAAACTATGGCTAAAAAGAAAAACTTCGAAAACCAATTGGACAGACTTAAAGAAATTGTTGACCAAATGGAAAAGGGAACTGTCAAACTCGAAGATGCACTTAAACTCTTTGAAGAGGGCGTTGGCCTTTACTCAAACTGTAATGAACTTTTAGAAACTGCAGAACAGAAAATTAAAATCATGACCGAAACTGGTGAGAAAAACTTTGACGAAGCTTAGGGGATAGATAATCAATGGAATCGTACGCACATAAGTCGGAACATGACACTATGGATTTTTCCAAAATACTTGGTGAGAAAAAAGAGTCTTTTGAAACCCATCTGTATACTTATTTTTCTAAAGGCGACACGAGCTACCAGAGTGCGCTTTATGAGTCCATGCAGTACAGTCTGAAGGCTGGCGGTAAAAGACTCAGACCTATCATACTTTTAGAGTGCGCACAAATGTTTGGCGCTGCGCCTGAAAAGGCCTTGCCTTATGCGGCTGCACTTGAAATGATTCATACTTATTCGCTGATACATGATGACTTGCCTGCCATGGATGACGATGATTTAAGACGCGGCAAACCGACCAGTCATAAGGTTTTTGGAGAGGCAACCGCAATACTTGCAGGGGACGCACTTCTAAACAGCGCACATACGATCATGCTTCAAGGTGTTCTTGCAAATGGATTTGATAAAAACATGTCAAATGCCGCATTCGAAATTTCAAAAAAAGCAGGTGCCGATGGCATGATTGTCGGTCAAATTGCAGATATCGCAAATGAGGATGTTCAAATCGATTTACAAACACTTGATTATATTAATGAAAACAAGACTGGAGCTCTTATTGAAGCTTCCTTCACAGCTGGTGCCATGCTTGGTGGCGCCTCCAATGAGGAAATTGACATATTGAGGAAAATTGCCCGTAACATTGGCTTATCCTTTCAAATAATTGATGATATACTTGATATAGAGGGTGATACTGAAATTATTGGAAAACCAGTGGGAAGCGACGAGAAGAATCTGAAAACCACTTATCCTCAATTAATGGGGCTGGATGTTGCAAAGTCAACGGCGAATACATTGACAAGTGATGCAGCACGCATGCTGGAATCAATGCCATATGACACGCGATTTCTGGAAAACCTGATTGTTGAACTGCTTGGCAGAAAACTCTAAGAGAGAGGTTGAGGGATGAATTTTTTCGAAGGATTATTTAACAATGCAGTATTTGGATCAGCATTCATAGCCTGGTTCATAGCACAAGTGATGAAAGTAATACTGACCTTCATATTTGAAGGCAGATTAAATATATATAGAATGATCGGTTCAGGCGGCATGCCATCCAGCCACTCATCCTTCGTAATGGGGATGTCTACAGCTGTAGGAATCACACAAGGTTGGGATTCTCCAATGTATGCCGTATCTCTAGTTCTTAGCCTTATTGTCATGTACGATGCTTCTGGTGTTAGAAGAGCAGTCGGCAAGCAGGCAATCATCCTGAATAACATCATTGAAGATCTATATCACCATAAGCCAATTGCACAGGATAAGCTCAAGGAACTTGTTGGGCACACACCGGTTGAGGTTTTTGCCGGTGCAATTCTGGGTATTGTCGTAGCAAATATATTTGTGTAAATCACAGGTGGCGCAGTATTCTAGTCAGAGCTGTCAGCTTGGAAGGCGGGGCTAAAAATCCGTTAAAGGGCACATCGATGAAGTTCCTGGTATTGGCTGCTGACGCCCAGTTGGGGGTCTGTGCTGGGAGTAAGGACGTGGGGGCGATCCACAATGGCATGTGGGCGATGACCCTCACCCCGTGGAGACCTGTTATGTGAAAACTGACAGGATAAACCTGTATTCCGGTCAAAAGCTGGGTACAGCGTAGCCTGCCTTGAGTGGAGGAGGCGGACGGTAGTCAGGCCTGATCTTATGGGCCCATAAGATCTAGGTCATTGCTAATCTAAACCTTTTCTGCAAAAGAGGCTAAGAGTTGACTTGCCTGCTGAGGAAAACTCCTAGACTGTTTGAAAAAAGTATGTCAGGGATTGAAGTGCGGTCTAAGTGGCAGTCCAGTCCCATATTCGGAAACGCTATGGTCAAGAGCTTAAATGGAAATGGCTGTACTGGCGACAGAACAGTGCTTTTGGGGGAAATCCAACTGGACCTAAGCCGTAAAATTTACCTGATGTGCTGCCACCTGTTGATATAAATTTGTAAAGGAGCGATACGTCTTGAAGAAAAAGAAAGGCGCGTCGAGAATAAAGAAAAAACGTGCAAGCAGCTGGATCATAAAAGTGAGCATTCTTACTTTTTGTATGGCTGTCATGATGAGTACGCTATCTGAATCACTGCTTAGAAATGTAAGTTTGTTTCCAGCCTTCCTGGTACTGCTGGGAATCATTCTGGTAGGTATTGTTTTTGATGCCATTGGAATCGCTGTTGCTACAGCAAACGAAAAACCATTTCATTCAATGGCAGCGCAGCGTGTTCCATCAGCCAAATACAGTGTCAGCCTAATTCGCAATGCAGGCCCGGTTTCAAACTTCTGTAATGATGTTATCGGGGATATTGCCGGTATTATCAGTGGTGCCGCCATTGCAATTATCCTGGTTCAGATTATCGCGCTTGATTTGCCAATTGTAAATACTGCACTTTTATCCGTAAGTTTCAGTGGTATTGTTGCATCTCTCACTGTCGGTGGAAAAGCAGTTGGAAAAGAAGTTGCTTTATCCCACTGGAAAAGCATCGTGGGTGCAGTAGGAAAAATACTCTATGTTATGGACAGCAAGTTTCACATTCGAGTACTGAAAGATGTAAAACGTCGTTAAATCCTAGAAAGAGTGATTAAATGTTATTAGATCAGATAAAAACACCAGATGACTTAAAAAAGCTGGATAAGAACGATATGATTCGTCTTGGTGTTGAAATAAGGGAATTTCTTCTGCAGAGCGTTTCACAGACTGGCGGTCATTTGGCGTCCAATCTTGGCGTTGTAGAATTGACAATGGCTCTGCACAAGGTTTTCAACAGTCCTGAAGATAAAATTGTTTGGGATGTTGGGCATCAGGCCTATGTGCATAAGTTGTTGACCGGCAGAAAGGACGGCTTTGCGTCTTTGAGGGAGTTCGGCGGCATGAGCGGATTTCCGAAAAAATGTGAAAGTATGCATGACTGCTTCGAAACGGGACACAGCTCAACCTCAATATCAGCCGCTGTTGGTATGGCAAAGGCACGTGATCTTAAAGGCAAGGACCATAACGTCATAGCCGTCATCGGAGACGGTGCAATGACCGGAGGCATGGCATTTGAAGCCATGAACTATGCGGGGCACTCCGATATGGATTTGACAGTCATATTGAATGATAATGAAATGTCTATTTCACAAAATACAGGTGCCTTATCAAAACAGCTGAGAAAGCTCAGAATGACACCTGCCTACTCGAATATAAAAGGCGAAACCCGTAGTGCCTTGTCGGCTATTCCTCACATTGGAAAGCCGCTCACAAAGTCAATTACCCAGCTGAAAATCGGTGTCAAGGTCATGCTTGTAAATGGCTTGCTGTTTGAAGGCTTGGGATATCAGTATTATGGACCAATTGACGGTCATAATCTTGAAGAACTGATTAATGTTCTTGAAATGTCAAAGTCAGTTAAGGGACCCAAGCTTATTCATGTAATTACTAAAAAGGGCAGAGGGTATCTTCCAGCGGAAAAACATCCGGAACATTATCACGGTGTGGGTACATTTGATTTGAAAACTGGCGTTGTTCCTGGGAGTAAGAATACGTTTTCAGATGTGTTCGGTGACACCCTTGTACGCTTGGCTGAAAATAATTCTGATGTTGTCGCAATTACTGCAGCTATGCCTGACGGCACAGGACTTGGGGCGTTTAAAGATAAATATCCTAAGCGCTTCATAGATGTTGGAATTGCTGAACAGCATGCCGTAACAATGGCAGCAGGACTTGCCGCTGAAGGTATCAAGCCTGTATTTGCCGTTTATTCAACCTTCCTTCAACGGGCCTATGATCAAATTCTGCATGATGTATGTCTTCAGAATTTACCCGTCGTATTTGCAATTGACAGGGCTGGCCTCGTAGGAAAAGACGGCGAGACACATCATGGCGTATTTGATATGTCATATCTGAGTCATATGCCCAATATGACCATACTGGCACCCAAAGATGCCATTGAACTGCAAGCGATGCTTGAATATGCGGTCAACACTCACGAAGGCCCAGTAGCGGTGCGTTACCCAAGGGGAACCGCCTATACCATCCCTTCAGAAAACACAGACCTACATGAAAACATACTCGATCCGGAAGTTATAAAAGCCGGTTCTGATGTGGTTATTTTTGCAGTTGGCACCATGGTGAAAAGTGCGCTCGAAGTTGCTGAGCTGCTTGAAGCAGGCGGTACAAGTACAGCGGTGGTCAATGTACGCTGTCCATTCCCACTCCAGGAGGATATACTTAAGACCATTGTCGCATCACATCCAAACAGCCTTATAGTCACCCTGGAAGACAATGTTGTAGAAGGCGGATTTGGCAATCGAATTTCGGCATGGCTGAGTTCGAACGGCGATCTAAGAGAAGTCCAGCGTATGGGCATACCAAATAAATTCGTTGAACATGGGAATGTAGATGCGCTTAGAGGGTCGCTTGGCTTAGATTCCAAGAGTATTTCAAAACGCATACAAATGAAGATGAAGTTTAGGAGACGTCCATAATGAAAAAGGAAAGACTCGACGTTCTGCTTGTTGAAATTGGAGAATTTGAATCACGTGAAAAGGCCAAAAGAGCAATCATGGCAGGTATTATCTTTGTCGATGGTCAGCGTGTCGACAAGGCAGGAACAAAAGTGAAACGTGATTCCGATATTGTTATCAAAGGCAAGACCCTGCAGTATGTTAGCCGCGGTGGCTTGAAGCTGGAGAAAGCAATAAAGGAATACGATGTCAAGCTCATAGATAAGGTGTGTATGGATATTGGCGCCTCTACGGGAGGATTTACGGACTGCATGCTTCAAAACGGCGCTTCAAAAGTCTATTCAGTTGATGTCGGGTATGGACAGCTTGACTGGAAACTGAGAAATGATGAACGCGTGGTCAATATGGAGCGTACAAACATCCGTTATGTGACTCAGGAAAACATTGAAGACAGCCTCGACTTTGTAAGCATAGATGTCTCATTCATATCATTGAAGCTTGTCCTTCCTGTTGCATATGCCCTCATGGCTGAAGGGGCAGAAATCGTATTTCTGATCAAGCCCCAATTTGAAGCTGGAAAAGAAGAAGCTAAAAAGGAGAAGGGGGTCATTAAGAACCCAAAGGTACACGAATCTGTACTAAAAGAAATTCTTCCTTTTGCTATGGAACTCGGTTTTGAAATACGTGAGATTACATTTTCTCCGATTACTGGGCCAGCAGGAAATATTGAATTTTTATGCTATGCGCAAAAATCCAGCGCCGACACAGCAATTGATATTGAAGCCTTGATTCCATCGGTTGTACAAAATGCGCATGAGCGCCTGAAATAAAGTATTAAATTTGTGTATTATATGCAGAATTTTTTTTAAATAAAGAGGAAAATGCATTTGTGTATCGAATTGTAAAGTGAGTACTACTCTAAAATTACAGGCAATCATTATAAACGGGGGGATTCATTTGAAATATTCACGGCACTCAAAGATACTTGAAATTATTGACTCACAAGAAATTGAAACTCAGGAAGAACTGGCTAATGCGTTGAAAAAGAACGGTTTTAACGTTACACAAGCTACGGTTTCGCGTGACATTAAAGAGCTTCGACTCATTAAAGTGCTTACTAAAGATGGCAAGTATAAATATGCAACTATCAAGCAGCAGGAAAGTGTTATTTCAGAAAGATTCCTGAAGCTTTTCAGAGATGCAGTCTTATCATTTGACCATGCAGGCAATATGGTGGTTATCAAAACACTGGTTGGTTCTGCCAATGCTGCAGCCGCGGCAATTGACGCACTGGATGTTGGTTCTGTTGTTGGTACAATCGCAGGTGACGATACAATATTCTTGCTTGTAAGAACACCTGAAGATGTGGAGCAGGTTCTTGCAGAATTTAAGAAAATGATGGCTTAATATCATACAAGTCTTGAAGTGTTTATGATTTGTTTTTGATTTTGAAGCAACACGGAGGTCATTTATGCTTCTTGAGCTTTATATTGAAAATTTCATTCTTATTGATCAGCTCACCATTCCTTTTGAAGAAGGTCTGAATGTACTGACTGGTGAAACCGGAGCAGGTAAATCCATACTGCTGGGCGCACTTGATCTGATACTTGGTGGAAAATTCAACAGGGAGTACATCAAAAATGAGAATGAAAAAGCGGTAATACAGGGAACCTTTACGGTAAGTAGCGTCTCTGAAAAAGTACTGGAAGCGAATGGTGTCACACCAGAAGATGGTATGATAATGCTTTCGCGGGAAATGTATGCATCAGGTCGTTCCGTACTTCGTATAAACGGAAGAATGGTTCCTAGAAGTGTTGTAAGCGAATTTGGTGACACAATCGTAGATATTCACGGTCAGCACGAGCACCAGTCTCTTCTAAGACCTGCTACGCATATTAAGATGCTTGACATGTATGCTGTAGAGGACATTGATGACTTGCTCCTAGAGGTACAGGGGTCATATAAGGTTATTTCTGATATTAAAAATGAGCTGGGAAAAATCAATTTGTCGCCTGAGGAAGTTCAACGTGAGCTTGAACTTGTCAAATATCAGCTCGATGAAATTGAAAAGGCCGCTCTAAAAGATGGTGAGGATGATGAAGTGGAAAGTCAGCTTCACTATCTTAAGAATTTCGAAGATATACATCATGTCATGCATGGGGCTTATGAGGCAATATCATCAGAAGACGGTATTAACAACGGATTATCCCGACTGCTCAGGGACTTGATATCTGTAGAGAAATATGATGACAGCATAAAAAGAATCAGGGAAGACCTGGAAGCTGTCTATTTCAGTGTTGAAAATTTGAATAGTGATATTCGGGAATACGCTGAAAATGTGGAATTCTCTCCCGAGCAGTTGTATACGGTTGAAGAGCGGCTTAATGTCATTAATGACCTCAAACGAAAGTATGGTCAATCAGTTGATGATATCAACAGCTACGCGCAGCTTTTAAGCGCACGGCTTGAAGAGCTTGAAAATCATACCGATCATGTAGACGGTCTTGAAATAAAACTTGTCGAAGCTGAGAGACATTTCGACGCACTGGCCAATACGCTCAGTATGAAAAGAAAGGCAGCTGCTGCAGCTTTTGATGAACATATCATGAAGGAGCTTCATGATGTGAACATGAAAGACGCAAACTTCAAGACTTCTGTTGAAGAAAGCGATTCCAGAAGAAGTGACGGAAGGGATAGTGTTGAATTCCTTATTTCAACAAATCCGGGGCAACCTCTAAAACCCCTTAAAAAAGTAGTTTCTGGCGGCGAACTGTCACGGATTATGTTATCCATTAAGCTTATACTTGGTAAGCTTGACGCTATGCCAACCCTAGTGTTTGATGAGGTGGATACTGGAATCAGTGGAAGAACAGCAAGTGTTGTTGGCGAAAAGCTTCAAAAAATTTCTGACTCACATCAGGTTATTTGTGTGACACATTTGCCGCAGATAGCCGTTATGGCAGATCAGCACTTATTCATTGAAAAGCATACAGAAGAGGAGAACACGGTTTCTTCAGTCAAGGCACTTGACTATGAATCTCGTATTCTTGAAATCGGCAGACTAATTGGTGGTGACATTATCACAGACGTAACACGAGTTCATGCAATTGAACTTATAGAACAAGCCAACAGCAGAAAAATGTCATCATAAAGGTGGGAAGAACTATGGATGAAAAAATTCGTGTATTGATTGTTGATGACAATCAGAACTTTTGTACAATTCTTAGCGAGCATATTAGAGAACAGGACGACTTTGAAGTTGCAGGGATTGCAAACAACGGCCTTAAGGCTGTTGATCTGATAAAGGAAACTGTACCTGACATTGTCGTGCTTGATATAATCATGCCGCATCTTGACGGACTGGGCGTTCTTGAAAAAGTAGGTGAACTTGGACTTATTGACAAGATAAAATTCATTATTCTGTCAGCAGTAGGTCAAGACAACATTACAAGACGTGCCATAAACTTAGGTGCTACATATTATGTAATCAAGCCTTTCGATTTCGATTTGTTCATCGATAGACTTAGACAGCTTTCAAAGACAAAACCGCATAAGGAAAATGAAGATATTTCCGGTTACGGTATGGAATCAGCTACACTAGAATTCACTTCTGTGGATGCGCGTATCACTGAGGTACTTCACAAAATAGGCGTACCGCCTCATATTAAGGGATTCCAGTATATTAGAGAAGCAATACAAATGGTATATGAGGACTCAAATTGCTTGAATAAAGTAACTAAAGTCATCTATCCTGGCATTGCTGAAAAGTTTGACACGACTGCAAGCCGTGTAGAACGTGCAATCCGGAATGCTATAGAGATTTCTGTCAATAGAGGTAATTCAGAATACATAGAATCATATTTTGGACACACCCTAACTGGCAAAAAGAATAAATTGACCAACAGCGAGTTCATTGCACTTGTCGCAGAAAAACTCCGCATGGAGGATTCGCGAGCAAATTAATCATGGAAGTTCTATAACTAAACTAAGGGGAAACGTCACCATGTTCATTAGACTTCTTACTGCAGCAGCTGAATCAATGCTCATTAGTTTTACCATGTTTGGTGTGGCGCATAGAAGAAAATCGCGACCCGTTTATCAGCATGCCTTGTTTATATTATTAAACATGGTCATGCTTTATTTTTTGGATTTGAACGCCATTTGGGAAGTCATGTTTTTCTTTGCTGTCATGCTAGGTGCATTTACGGGTATTTTTGAAGTTGATTTAAGAACTGTTGCCCTTGGTGGCGTAACCACGTATGTTTTCTTAACGGTCAATATGCTTGCAACAGCACTATTCTCGTTGCTTATATTTAATGAAAAGTACGACTATAGACTGCTCTTTCAGAGTGCGCATTTATCAATGCATGTTTTCACCATAGTCTTTGCCGTGATCCTCATTATAATGTTCAACATGTTTATAGCCATGCCAAGGCACAAGGCTCGGACTCGGGTAAGTTATGGAGATTTGACGGTGAGAATCAACCTGATTTTGTCATTCATACTAATTGTCATGCTGAGCTGGAACCTAAGTTATCTTTATAAGAATTGGGAGAATGTCAGCGCAGTCCCTGGATTGTCTGACAAGATCATAATCCTGGTTATTTTCGCATCGGCCATGGTTGGCGGTATGATTTTTGTTGTAAACAGATACCTGATGAAGTCCATGCTACTCTTTCATGTCTCGGAGACATCGCAGAAAGATGTGATGACTGGGACGCTCAACCGAGAGGCTGGCCTGGCCATACTGAAAGACATGATGAAAGCTTCGAGAGAAACAGGTGCCAAGCTGACAATCTGTTTCGTAGATATCAATAACCTTAAGTTCGTCAATGACAAGTTTGGTCATACAGAAGGTGATAAGCTGATCAGTATTGTCAGTTCATCCATCTCTGAGAATCTGAGGGGGATGGATATTGTTGCACGTATGGGTGGCGATGAGTTTATTGTTATATTTGCAGGCTGCGATTTATCGAAAGCAAGAGAAATATGGGGACGCATCCTTGAAAAATTCAAGAAGATTAATCTCAGTGGTGAACTTAATTTTCCAGTCGGCATCAGTTCAGGCTTTGTAGAGTATGATCCTGAAAAGCATACTTCGGTGAAAACACTCATTAGAGAAGCGGACCAAAAGATGTATACGGATAAGAGACTGAGAAAATCACATAGAAATTACAAGTGACATTGCAGGATTTCTGCCACTTCTTGTGTATTTTTATCTTTTAAATTGCTGTAAAAGTAGGTATAATGTTAGTATTGTTCTGCTATTTTGCGGACATGTATGTATAAAATTGAGTGAGGGGTTAGTACAATGTTGGATAAAATCACTGATTTCTGTGATTACCTGAGAAATGAAAGAAAACTGTCAAAAAATACTCTAGATTCATATTCAAGAGATTTGAAGAAGTTTCATGCGTATTTGGAAGACAATAAAATTGATTCATTTTCAGAAATTACAGACAATACTGTACTGACATACCAGCTCCATTTACAGAATCTTGGAAGGTCAACAGCAACTGTTTCGAGAAATCTTGCGACACTTCGTACATTTTTCGGGTACTTATTGGATGAAGGTCTGATTGCAAAGAATCCCACGCGGAAACTTGTATCTCCAAAAGCCGAACGAAAAATGCCGAAAGTGCTGACATTAACTGAGGTGGACCGACTGTTAAACCAGCCTGACATGGAGAGTGAAACAGGAAAAAGAGATAAAGCCATGTTAGAGCTCTTGTATGCTTCGGGTATACGTGTAACAGAAATGGTTTCCCTGAATACCGATGATGTCAATATCGATATTGGTTATATCAGATGCAAGAACGAGCGTTCTAAGGACAGGATCATCCCTATAGGAAAGATGGCAAAAACTGCACTTTCAGAATATATGGACACGTCTAGGGAAGAGCTCATCAAAACGGATACAGAAGCGCTTTTTGTGAATTACTATGGAAAGCGTTTGACTCGACAAGGATTCTGGAAAATAGTCAAGCGTTATACAAACATGGCCGAAATAGATAAGCCCATAACGCCGCACACATTAAGACATTCGTTTGCAACTCATCTGATTCAGAACGGTGCGGACCTAAAGTCCGTACAAGAAATGCTGGGTCATTCGGATATTTCTACAACGCAAATGTATATTGAGCTAAGTAGAAGCCGAATACAAGAGGTGTACAACAAAGCACATCCGAGAGCCTGAATTTTAAAAATAGCATACTCTATTTATAAAGGCGATCTCGAATATGCGTGTTAGCTTAGGAGGGATGCACATGGTAAAAAGAGTGATTATTTTCGTAATGGACAGTGTGGGAATAGGCGCACTTCCAGATGCAGAAAAGTTTGGTGATGTTGGTGTTAATACCCTAGGAAACATCGCTAAGGAAAGTGACAGTTTCAATATTCCTAACCTGAAAGCACTTGGAATAGGCAATATTGAAGGTCTTGAAATGATTGGCGCACACGCCAGCCCAACAGGCGCTTATGGACGTTCCGGTGAAGTCTCAAATGGTAAGGATACCACAACAGGCCACTGGGAAATGGCAGGACTATATTTAGAAGAACCTTTCCAAACGTTTCCAAATGGATTCCCTGAATCAATTATCAAGGAATTTGAAGAAAAAACAGGTAGAAAAGTTCTCTGCAACAAACCATATTCAGGAACTGAAGTCATTGCTGATTATGGTGAAGAACACATGAGTACAGGTAATGTTATTGTGTATACATCCGCAGACAGTGTATTCCAAATTGCCGCTCATGAAGAAATCGTTCCCCTAGATGAACTGTACAAAATGTGTGAAATTGCGCGAAAAATCATGATGGGTGAAAATCAGCTTGCACGTATCATTGCAAGACCATTCATCGGAAAACCGGGCAGCTTCGAACGTACAGCCAACAGAAGGGACTATTCACTGAAACCTTTCGACAAAACTGTTCTTGACCATGCTAAAGAAGCCGGTCTTGATGTACAGGCTGTCGGAAAAATCGTTGATATCTTCAATGGACAAGGAATCACAGAGGATGTCCATACAAAATCAAATATGGACGGCGTCGACTGGACTCTTAAGTATCTTGATACGGACTCAAAAGGCATTATCTTCACAAATCTTGTAGATTTTGATGCAAAATTTGGACACAGAAGAAATGTAGAAGGGTATCGTCAAGCTATCGAGGAACTTGACGCCAGAATTCCTGAAATCCTGGGCGCTATGAATGATGATGATCTCATTATATTCACAGCTGACCATGGTAATGATCCGACGTATAAGGGAACGGACCATACACGCGAGTATGTTCCAATTCTCGTTTATGGAAAAAATGTCAAAGCAGGTGCTGATCTGGGCACTAGAAAGACATTCTCGGATATTGCCGCTACCGTTGCAGATATCCTTGAAATTGAAGCCACGCCATATGGTGAAAGCTTCAAATCAATCATTCTGAATGATTAGGGATCGTAGGAGGACAATTATGGAAAATATGCTTCAAAAAATTCAGGAAGCTAAGGCTTACCTGTCGGATACAATTGGTTTTGAACCGCAAATCGGTCTGATTCTCGGCAGTGGACTCGGTGTTCTTGCTGACGAAATTGAAAACCCAATTAAAATCGCTTATGAAAACATTCCTCACTTTCCTGTATCAACTGTTGAAGGCCATGCAGGCCAGTTCGTAGCAGGCGATCTTGAAGGACGCAAAGTAATTGCAATGCAAGGAAGATTCCACTACTATGAGGGATATTCAATGCAGGAAATCACATTCCCAGTTCGAGTTATGGCAGCTCTTGGTGTTAAAAACCTACTGGTTACAAATGCTGCAGGTGGTGCGAATGTATCTTATATTCCTGGTGATTTGATGCTGATAACAGATCATATCAACTTTACAGGAACGAATCCTCTTATTGGAAAGAACTACGAAGAGCTTGGTCCTAGATTCCCTGACTGTTCAGAAATCTACGACAAAACGCTCAACAAGCAAATTGAGGACATTGCCAAAAATCAAGGAATCCGCCTTCAAAAGGGTGTATACCAAATGAATCCTGGACCTACTTATGAAACACCTGCTGAAGTAAGAATGGCACGTGTTCTAGGTGCGGATGCCGTGGGTATGTCTACAGTACCAGAAGCTATTGTAGCGCGACATGCTAGTATTAAGGTAACGGGTATTTCTTGTATTACAAATATGGCAGCAGGGATTCTTGATCAGCCGCTCCACCACGGTGAAGTTGTTGAAACGGCTAATATGGTTAAGAAGACTTTCATTCAGCTTGTTCGCAGTATTGTTCCAATTCTGAAGTAGTTTTCAAACTGCAATTGATGCTTGATCAAGTCATGATTTCAAAATGCATTAAGCTTATAATTACAAATTATTATGCCTACCCGAACTGTGAAGTTCGGGTTAGGCTGTTATATGTGCAAGCTTTCTGCATTTGTTGATATGGCTAAGGGGTTAGCTATTTGATTGAGCACTTATCAGAATTTTCGCAACGCTTTTCCAAACTACTTTAAAAGTGAAAGAGGGAATATATAATGAGAATGTATGACGTCATTGCAAAAAAACGTGATGGACATGAGCTAACAACCGAAGAAATTAAATTTTTCGTTTCTGAATATACAAAAGGAAATGTACCGGATTATCAGGCATCAGCTCTTTTAATGGCCATTTTCCTTCAAAAAATGAATACACGCGAAACTGTAGATCTTACACATGCCATGATGAATTCAGGCGATGTTGTTGATCTGACTGCCATTGAGGGAATCAAGGTCGACAAGCACTCAACGGGTGGTGTTGGTGATACAACAACACTGATCCTTGGACCTCTTGTTGCATCTTGTGGTGTACCTGTTGCAAAAATGTCTGGACGTGGTCTGGGACATACGGGCGGAACACTGGATAAACTGGAGTCAATTGAAGATTTCAAAATTGAAGTTGCGATTGAAGACTTTATTCGCAATGTAAATGAGAAAAAAATCGCGGTGGTTGGTCAGACAGCAAACATAGCGCCTGCAGATAAAAAGCTATATGCCCTGCGTGATGTTACCGCTACAGTCGATAACATATCACTTATTGCTGCATCTATTATGTCTAAAAAGCTAGCTGCTGGCAGCGACGCGATTGTTCTTGACGTAAAATGCGGCAGTGGTGCTTTTATCAAAGACCTTGATGGTGCAATTGAACTGTCTGAGGCTATGGTAGATATCGGCAACAACATGAACCGCAACACAATTGGTGTCATCACTGACATGGAACAGCCTCTTGGGTTTGCCATTGGTAATGCCCTTGAAGTGAAAGAAGCGATTGATACGCTTAAGAATCACGGACCTAAGGACCTCACAGACTTGGTTCTGACACTGGGTGCCAACATGGTTCTTCTTGGTGGTGGCGCTTCTGATTATGACGCGGCATTCGCGCTTGTAAAATCAAAGCTTGAGAATGGCGAGGCCTTCGAAAAGTTCAGAGAGTTCGTGATTGCTCAAGGTGGTAACGTAGCCGTTATTGACGATCCTTCAAAATTGCCTCAGGCAAGAGAAGTTGTTGAAGTCAAAGCAGACAAACCTGGCTATCTTGCGTCTATTCAATCTGACGAAGTCGGTATTTCTGCAATGATGCTAGGGGCAGGTCGTGCTAAGAAGGAAGACCAACTGGATATGTCAGCGGGCATCGTGCTTGCAAAGAAAGTTGGAGACCGTGTAGAAGCTGGCGAAACCATTGCAACGCTTTATACATGCGATGCGTCAAAAATTGCTGACGCAAAGGACCGCTTCCTGCGTGCGCTTGATTTCACAGACCATGAGATTCAGGCAAGACAGCTTATCAAGGCAATTGTCACTAAGGATGGCGTTACAAAGCTATAAGCCTTTCAAATCAACAGTATCAAATTTAATAGTATCAATTTCAATGAGCCATGCGCTGAAGCAGATTCCATATCTGTTTCAGGTATGGCTCTTTTATTTGTGGAGATTCTCACGGGACCCAGATTATGCAAATTATCAGAGGGTATACTCTAAATATAATAAGCTATCGCATATTTGAATATGGAGGGATACATACCCATGAAACAATTTGAAATTGAAATGATTAAGCAAGCAATTCTCAATGAAATTGAAGGCTATGAGTTCTATAAGCTGGCTGGTGCCCAGGCTACTACCACAGAGGTTAAACAAGCTTTCGAGCAACTTGCAAGCGAAGAGCTCGACCATGTTAAATGGTTGGAACGTCTCTTTGAAAACATGCGCGAGGATGCATCAGATTCTGAAATGCTTCAGTCTCTGCCGAATCCGCCAACGCCGGGTATTTTCAAATGGGACGCTCTGGACAGAAGCAATGCAGGCATAGCAGTATCTGTATTTGGTATTGGTATGCAAATGGAAGAAGCTTCTGTGAAATTCTACGAAGAGGCAGCACGCAAAACTGAAAATGCTGAAGCCAAGAAGCTTTTTTCTTTACTCGTTCAGTGGGAACAAGTTCATTTCGACCAGTTCTCAAAAGAATATGAAAACCTGAAAAAGCAGTGGTGGTCACATCAGAGTTATGCACCATTCTAAAATTAACCAGTTGTAAATAAGGAGGTGGCGAAATGCATGATAATAATGACTTAAAAAGAACAGACCCTTTAAAACCGGACTATGTGATTGAGGACAAAGCAGTGTCCGAAGACCATACTGTCCAGAATAGAAGTGGTATGATGATTTTTATTTTGCTGATTCTCCTTCTGGTTGTGCCGTTGGTCCTTGTTTCATATGAACATTTCTCAAATACCTACTCCGTTGAAAAGCTGACTGGCTGGTATGAGGGAAACCTGACTTTTGAAACAACAGAAAATGACCCTGAAGGCTATTACGACAAATATCCTGAATACCTGATTGCTGGCATGATTCCTGTTGTCATAAAAGTGGAACTGACAGATGAAAGCGAAGGACGACTGACTATTATTGATGCAACGCAGCGCCGCTCTGACATGGAGTATAAAATCTGGATAGAAGATGGCAAACTCCTGGGAGAACCACTGGATTCCAGACTTGATGTTGAAACCAGACTTGATTTGTTTGGGGAAATCAGGGAAATGACAGACCCACTGGCACTGGCAGGCTCTCTGGGGATCAAGGACATGTTTAACAATGCCGTAGCAGTATTTAATTTCAATGCCAATAGAAAGGAAGTCAATCTGGATGTCGATTTTATTGATGACAAAGGCATGGGCATGCTGGTAAAGAGAATGGCGTCATCAAGTGAAAAACCCGACCTTTCTGGATTGTGGTTGGATGTAGCTCCACCGAATGGTCTGAGATTTGCCATTATTGATGACGGCAATGCCTATGACCCCACATCAAATGTTAAAATCACCTTTGATCAGCAGCAGTTTATTCTCATGTATCTGGACGACGAATACGAGGTGTTACCTTATCAAGCCCAGAATAATATGATATGGACACATGCTGAATATCTTATTATGGATAATGGAAAGATATTTGTAACCTCTGATCAAGGCAGCTACTTGATAGATGAGACCATTTTTGACGGCGATCCGCTTATCAAGGTAAAGCTAGGCGACATTGACACAGAGCGTATTGCCGAAAGAATATTCATCGATATGAAAGGGACTATACGTGTTGAAGGATCCAGTGCCCTGCTTTACATGGACATCAATGTCGTTGAGGCATCGGGTTCAAAAACCTACAACATGATGCTGGAACTGCTTGATCTTTAGAAATGAATTGCATATGAATCTAGACCTTTGTATGACAGGTAAAAAGCGCCTAATCCCATTGGCGCTTTTTCAGTGCATTCTGTTATAATATTATAGAATGAGCTAGGGGGGATGTTATGAAATACACAAAACTGGAAGACAATAAACTGCTTAACAAAATCATCAATACACACCCTTCGTTGAAGGCGTTATTGCAGATTTTTTCAGATATACATGCAGAGTATGGTGACAGATTTTTTCTAGTGGGCGGCTTTGTTAGAGATATTCTGCTCGGAATGCCTTCAGAGGACATTGATATTGCGGTAGAGGGATCTCTTAGCAGGGTGATTGATGAAGTCAATCGACGTATTGATTCTGAGTATGTTTATTACGAGCGCTTTCAGACTGCAACCCTGATACTTGAAGATTTCAAAGTTGATCTGATCACCTGTCGCAAGGAAACCTATGTGCGTGATGGTGCCCTGCCTGAAATCATACCAGGCTCTTTTGAAGATGACATTTGGAGAAGAGACTTCACCATCAATGCTTTGGCAATCAATGTTTCTAAGTCCAATCAATTCACACTTTGCGGTCCCAAGCTAGGGGAAGAGGACCTGATACAGGGGAAAATCCGCATCCTTCACAATAGAAGTTTTTTTGAAGATCCCACACGTATATTCCGTGCTATTCGATACATGTGCAGACTTGGCTTTAAAATCGAAGGCAATACTAAAACGGAAATGATTAAGGCTATTGGCACGGATGCACTAAGCAAAGTCTCCGGCATGCGCATCTATTCGGAAATATGCCGAGACTTGAATGAAGAAAAGGCTTATGAAATTCTATGCGCCTACAAGCAAATGAGTATAGACCGTTATATTGCACCTGATCTTGAACTGCCTATCAAACTCAAAAATGATTTGGCGCTCATTGGAAAACTGGAACTTCGGTTTATTGAAGATACAGAGAGCTTTGATCCGTGCGAATTAAGGCTTCTTACCATTTTTCATCACAATTACAGCAAAGCACCACTTTTTATAGAGCGGTTTCATCTGTCAAAAAGATTTTCAAATATGCTGTTGTCTATGGAAAAACTAAACAATCGCATTAAGATCTCTCACACCGGCATTCGAAATTCCGAAATTCACGCCATGTTTTTTGATGTCCAGGATGAAGTGCTGCTCACGCTTTATGTGTGCACGGAAACCATGCTGGTCAAAAACATTATTGAAAAGTATTATACCAAGCTCAAGAATGCTCGCAATCCCCTTAAGGGAAGTGATTTGCTCAGAATTGGCGTGGAACCGGGACCAAAGGTCCAAGTACTTTTAAATGAAGTGATGAATGCCTATTTAGATGGTATAATAGAAACTCGGGAAGATGCAGAGCGATTTGTTCAGAACTGCATATGATAAATGAAAAGGTGGCATTATGGCGTACGAAATTAAAGTAGAAGCATTTGAGGGTCCATTCGACCTCCTGCTTCACCTGATAAATATTAATGAGATAGAAATTCATGATATTCCAATTCATCAAATAACGCGACAGTATTTGGAATACATGGACCTTGTTCAGGACATGGATATGGAGCTTGCCAGTGAGTTTCTTGTTATGGCAGCGACACTCATTGAAATCAAATCAAAGATGCTTCTTCCAACCAACGACGAAGAAATGTATCAGACTCAGTTTGATCTGGGCGATCCACGTGCTGAACTGGTCAACAAACTTGTCGAATACAAGAAATTCAAGAATATAGCTGGTTTTTTCAAAGGTAGAGAAAAGGAATTTGGAAAGGCCATACAAAAGGATCAGGAAGACCTGGAGCCTTTTGTAAGAACCTATACAAATACTGAGCTTAATACCGATCTGGAAAGTGAACTCCTTATCGAAGCAGTAAAAAGAATTTTGAACAATCTCAATAAGGAAGACCTTGGCCGAAAGGGATTTTTCCACAGTTTGAAAAGAGACCTCTATACAGTCGATCAAAAAATGGATCTGATAAGAGAACGTATTGTTTCTGATGAGATCATACAGTTTGACTCTCTTTTCTCAGAGGACAGAATTAAGTCAGAGGTCATCGTAACATTTTTGGCAATTCTTGAGCTTCTGAAACTCAAAGTGGTTAAAATCAAACAGGATAATCTTTTCGACAGAATTGAAATCATAAAGAACAATCAAGCGGAGTGTGACAATATTGGAGCATAAGAAAGCAAAGTCTATTATAGAATCCCTGCTATTTGTATGGGGGGAGCCCTTATCACAAGGAAAAATCGCATCAATTCTGGAAATCTCCAAAAGGGAAGTCAAGGAACTGATGGAAGAAATGGCAGACGAGTATGAAATGGAGAACCGTGGACTGCGTATAGTTGAAGCAGATAAGCACTATCAGTTTGCCACATCTCCAGAAAATCACGAATGGCTGCAGGAGCTTTGTACAAAATCAAAAAGCAAGGGGCTCAGTCACTCAAGCCTGGAAGTACTTGCAATCATAGCCTACAGACAACCCATCACGCGTTCTGAAATAGAACAGATTCGCGGTGTGAAATGTGAAAAGCCGATTACACACCTGATTGATCGTGAACTGATTGAAGAACAGGGACGACTGGACCGTATAGGCAAACCGATTATATATGGAACAACAAAAATGTTTTTAACAGCGTTTGGCTTCACTTCGCTGAAAGATTTGCCGCCTATCGACGAGTTCCATAACATTGAGTTCATTATGGGCAGTGATGAAGACATAGAAGAGGAAGAAAATCATGATTAGACTTCAAAAATATATGGCTTCTTGTGGTGTTGCATCAAGAAGAAAATGCGAGGCTCTAATAGAAGCCGGAAAAGTGCGTGTTGGTGATGAAATTGTCACTGAATTAGGCTTCAAGGTTGATCCTCAAGTTGATAAAGTCTACTTTGAAGGTAAACTGATCAAACCAGAAGAAGAAAAAGTCTACCTTCTTTTAAATAAGCCAACAGGCTACATTACTTCTGTGAAAGACCAGTTCGACAGACAGACGGTTCTTGATCTCATTAAGGGGATAGATGCGAGAATTTATCCGGTAGGCAGACTGGATTACGATACCTCCGGTCTTATTATACTTACAAACGATGGTGACATGACAAATCTTGTGACCCATCCAAGTCACAAGGTTGAAAAGACTTATGTTGCAAAGGTCAGGGGCGCGATTACAAAGCTGGAGCTTAAGAAAATTCAGGAAGGCATCGACATAGGCGGCTATGTGACTGCACCATGTCGTGCAAAGCTGATTAAACAATCTGGAAACACTTCAACTGTTGAGCTGACTATCCATGAAGGGAAAAACCGTCAAGTGCGGCGCATGTTCGATGCTGTCGATCATCCAGTCCTCGATCTGGAAAGAATCGCAATTGGCCGTATCAAAAAAGGCAACATTAAAGTAGGTACTTGGCGTCTCTTGACTGAATCTGAAGTTCAGTATTTGAAAGGGGAATAAGAAATTGATTACTTTAACAAAAACTGAAGATAAAAATCTTAATGCCTTGAGCGCATTTCTTAAAGGGTACAAACTTGATTCGAGCCTATTTATGGATAGACTGGACCAGACCATGCTGATTTTAGATGGCTCAAATGTACTTGGATTTGGTGCATTCATATTGAAGGACGGCACAGGTCTTATTGACGTCGCTATTATAAAAGAAGAAATTTTATGGGGCAGCCTCGGCGATGGACTTATTAAAGCCATGCTGAATACCCTCGATTTGAGAGGCGCTGTGAAAGCGTATATGCTAACAGATGCCGATCATAGCAAAGCCGTGACAAAAATTGGTTTGAAAAGTTCTGCTGAAGATATTCAAGGACTGCTCCAATCAATGGACGCACCTTACATAATGAAATCTCAAAATGTATTGTTTGAAACCAAGCTTCCTGACTTTTTCGATCACGCATGTCATTCAAAAAAGTAGAGCCTACGATAAGTATAGAAGATTTGACTGCTAAGGATAACATTATGAAGAAACGTATTAAGCAAAAGTTGAACTCGGCAACACAGATTCAGAGGCTCCTACTTGAGCCTTTTCTATTTGAAGGCATGACTGCTGTTGATTGTACTGCAGGCAATGGCAATGATACTCTATTTCTCGCCGAGAAGGCCGGACCAGAAGGAAAGGTCTATGGATTTGACATTCAGGCATCTGCTATAGAAGCAACACGCGCGCGCCTTGAAGCTTCAAAGCATGTGGCGTGTGACATCACACTGATTTTAAAAGGACATGAACATCTTTCTGAAGAAATCTCAGAAGCCGTTGATGTCATCGTCTACAATTTAGGGTATTTACCTAGACATGATAAATCAATCACGACAATGACCCTATCTACACTTGAAAGCGTAAAGCAGGCCATGGACCTGATAAAGCAGGGGGGCATCATTACCATTACTGCCTATCCTGGGCATTCGGAAGGCGAAAGGGAATCAGATGCCCTAGTGAACTTTCTAAAAACCATTGACCAGTCAAAATTCAACATTTCAAAATCTGAGTTTATTAACCAGGCGAATACACCGCCTGTACTATTTATCATTGAAAAGAGATAAGGAAAGTAAGAGGTGGGTTATGAAAATACTTCTGACAAATGATGATGGTATTTATGCTAAGGGTCTAAGAACGATGATTGAGCGTCTTTCCAATGACCATGAAGTCTATGTCGTGGCACCCTCGGTAGAGCAGAGTGCAAAAAGTCATTCCATAACGATGCACCATCCCATTATGGTTAAGGACGTCGACTTATATGAAAATGTTAAGGCTGCCTATGCGATTGGCGGAACGCCAGCTGACTGTGTTAAGGTTGCACTTGAAGAACTCATTGGTGAACTGCCGGACCTTGTGATTTCAGGAATTAATGATGGTCCTAATCTTGGGAATGACATTATCTATTCTGGCACGGTTGCGGCAGCTATAGAAGGCAGCTTTTATGATGTCAACTCTGTCGCAGTCTCATTATGTGGTAGACGCAACAACGATTTCACAGCAGCAGCGGATTTTATTGCTGATCACGTTGAATCCTTTGCAGCAATGAAACTCCCCGTAGATACGGCTATCAATGTAAACGTACCACGTCTGCCTAAAGAAGAAATAAAAGGTGTAAAAGTAACGTCCGTTGGTATTCGCAAGTATGGAAATACCTTTGACCATCGTCATACACCGCGTGGCGAAGTCTATTTCTGGCTTGCTGGAGAACCCCTTCAGGCAGAGCAGACGGAGAATGCTGACATTGAAGCTGTAACAAATGGTTATATCAGTGTTACACCGATTCGCTTTGACTTTTCATTCAAAGCACTCAACAAGGATTTAGAAGATATATTCAAGTAAGAAGTCGTATCACTTATATAACTTTGTGTAGTTTTTACAACGCATATGCATACAAATTGTATACACGATAAGGAAAAGCAAAGAAACGCATCGTTTACTTGCTTTTCTTGCTTTTTTGCTAAATTGTTTGAAGCTCTATGCGATTTTGTGAAGGATTTTACAAATCACCCTGCAAAAAGACATCAAAAAAAACCACAAAGCATCTTACACCTTCAAATTACAGACTTGTAGACATTTTATGGCGTGTGCAATTGTATACGAATCGACGTGTGGAAAGACTTGCATTATGAGCTGATTCCCTCATAATGGAACAAAAGATGAGAAACGCTTAACCAACTGCTATTACACATTTACAGCCATTCTATATTTGAGTTTTAATTCGGATTATCCGGGTAAAATGACTTTGTATACCATTATGCACGTAATACAATATACCAATCTTCACACATACAAAATGACAGGTATCCTGCATATCGAAACGTTTTCATGTATACATTGAAATTTCGCTTGCATTCTGTTTTGGCTGTGCTATGATTAGACTCGAAGAACGCAAAGGAGGTCACCATTTTGAGTACAAATCGTGAAAATTTAGAAGTAAAACTCAACAAGGCATGGTGTAAAGGCTGCGGTATTTGTATCGCATTTTGCCCAAAGCAAGTATTAGGATTAGACGAGAACGAAAAGATTGATATGCTGGATGCGGACAACTGTATCAAGTGTGGTCAATGTGAACAACGATGTCCAGATTTTGCAATTTTCCTAGGAGGTAAAGAGTAATGGCTAAAAACTTCAAACTCCTGTCAGGTAACGAAGCATGTGTTGAAGGTGCATTATACGCAGGCATGCGTTTCTACGGCGGATACCCAATCACGCCATCAACAGAAATTGCAGAAAAATCTGCTGAACTTCTTCCTAAACTAGGTGGCAAGTTCATTCAAATGGAAGACGAAATTGCTGGTATAGCAGCAGCTATCGGTGGCTCAATTGCAGGTTTCAAGTCAATGACTGCAACTTCAGGCCCTGGCTTTTCACTTAAGCAAGAAAATCTTGGTTACGCAGCAATCGCTGAAATTCCACTAGTAGTAGTTAACATTCAACGTGGTGGTCCATCTACTGGTCTTCCTACAGCACCTGCTCAAGGTGATGTAATGCAAGCAATGTGGGGAACACATGGTGATCATCCTGTGATCGCTGTATCACCTATGAGTGTAACTGAAACATTTACTGAAACTGTACGTGCTTTCAACATGGCTGAAAAATACCGTACACCAGTTATTATCCTAAGTGACGAAGTAGTTGGTCACATGAGAGAGAAACTAGTTATTCCTGCTCCAGGCGAGCTGGAAGTTTACGATAGAATTCGTCCTGAAGCTGACGATGAGAATTACCTAGCATACAGAGTTGAAGAAGGCGACATCGTACCTAAGATGGCTGCTTTCGGTTCAGGTCACCGTTACCACATTACTGGCCTGTTCCACGACGAAACTGGCTTCCCATCAAACAGTACAGCAAATGCTGAAGTCATGCTTGATAGAATGATGAATAAGGTTGCTCATAACCTAGCTGACATCGAGTCTTACGATGAGTTTATGACTGAAGATGCAGAGCACCTGATTATTTCTTACGGTTCAACTGCACGTGCTGCAAAAGCTGCAGTTATGACTCTGAGAGCAGAAGGCATCAAGGTTGGTCTATTTAGACCAATTACAATCTGGCCATACCCAGCTGAAAGAACTATTGAGCTTGCTAAGCAGGTTAAATCAGTAACAGTAGCTGAAATGAACCTTGGTCAGCTTAAACTAGAAGTAGAGCGCGTTGTAAAAGGCGAAGCACCAGTACAGCTTTCTGGTAAAGCAAATGGAGAAGTTCTAACGCCTAACGAAATTGTTGCAAAAGTTAAGGAGGCGCTATAATGAATAATCCAATTACTGAAAAATTATTCCGTATGGATCGCCTACCACACATCTGGTGTCCAGGCTGTGGTCACGGTATCATCATGGGAGCTCTAGCTCGTACAATTGACAAGCTAGGCTATGACAAAGATGAAGTTTGTATCGTTTCAGGTATCGGCTGTTCTTCTAGAGCACCTGGTTACCTTGACTTTAACACGCTTCATACTACTCACGGACGTGCGCTTGCATTTGCTACAGGCGTTAAGCTTGCAAATCCAAACCTGAAAGTAATCGTAATCTCTGGTGACGGTGATGCATCTGCAATCGGTGGTAACCACCTTATCCACGCATCTCGTCGTAACATTGATATCACTACTATTGTTTTCAATAACAATATTTACGGCATGACAGGCGGTCAGTACTCACCAACAACACCTACAAATGATTTTGGTACGACTGCACCTCATGGCAATATCGATAAGCCTTTTGACATTGCAAATCTAGCTGCAAGCGCTGGCGCTACATACGCTGGTCGTACAACAGCTTTCCATGTAACTCAAATGGAAAAAATGCTTGAAAAAGCTCTTGAGCACAAAGGTTTCTCACTTGTAGAAGCAATCTCAGTTTGCCCAACTTACTATGGACGTAAGAACAAGAAGGGTTCTGTTGTTAACATGATGAAATGGCTGAAAGACAGCTTCATTGATGTTAAAGTTGCAGAGAAACTTCCTGAAGAAAAGAAAGCTGGAAAGCATCTTATGGGCGAATTCAAGTGTGTTGAAGCACCTGAATACACTGACGAATACCAAAAGATCATCGATCGTTTTGCGGAGGATAAATAATATGAGCCAAACAGAAATCAGATTTTCAGGTTCTGGTGGTCAGGGTCTAATCACTGCTGGTATTATCCTAGCAGAAGCGGCTCTGTTCGACGGCAAGAACGCAATCCAGTCTCAATCATATGGTCCTGAGGCGCGTGGTGGTGCATCTAAAGCTGAAGTTATCATCAGTAATGAGGAAATCTTCTACCCTAAAGTACAAGTGCCAGATCTAAGTTTATCTTTGACACAGGTAGCTGCAGATAAATACATCGAGGAAACTAAAGCGGAAGGTCTTATCATAGTAGACTCAAAAATTGAGCTGCCGAATGATCTGGATGTTAAGAACATCATCAGCCTGCCAATCCTGGATACTGCTACTGAAAAGGTTGGAAAGACAATTGTTGCAAACATTGTAGCACTTGGCGTTGTTGCTGGTCTTTCTGGTCTTGCAACAAAAGAAAATGTCCTAAAAGCTGTTCTTGGACGTATTCCAAAAGGTACAGAAGAACTTAACAAACTTGCACTAGAAGAAGGTTATAAGCTCGCTGAGTCCGTAACACTTAAGTAAGAATCAACTTTAAATATGTGTAGGAGTTCGCTGAGTTATTCAGTCGAACTCCTTTTTATATGTTATATGCCAAATTGCCTAACTTTGTGCAAGGACCCATTTTTTGAATGTTCAGATGTGGTGTCCTGTAGTTTAGCGTGTTATAATATATTGAAGTACATATTAATAAAGATTGATAAAATGATTTGACTCAATCACTAAGGAGCTAAGCGATATGACGGATCCGAATAATGATTTGCTAAAGCGTATTGAAGGGAATTACTTCAAACTCAGTAAAGGACAAAAAAGAATCGCAGATTACATTTTCCAGAATTATGACAAAGTCGCATTTATGACAGCGTCAACGCTGGGGGATATAGTCGGTGTCTCTGAATCAACGGTTGTACGTTTTGCCAATGCACTTGGCTATGATGGCTATCCGAAGCTTCAGAAAGGTCTTCAGGAATCTATTAAGACCAAGCTGACAACGGTTCAGAGATTTGAAATGTCAAAAGACCTCGATATCGAGGAAACCACACTCAAAAAAATCATGACATCAGACATTGATAATATTCGAAAAACATGTGACCTGATTGACGAACAGACCATCCAGCGCATTGTATTGTCTCTACATGATTCCAAGAAAGTATTTATTATTGGCAACAGAAGTTCATCTGTTCTGGCAAACTACCTGGGCTTTTACCTGAATTTCATTGTAGATGACGTTCATGTTATTCCAAGTGGCCCTAATGAGGCGTTTGACCAGTTAATTAACATCTCCGAAAATGATTCACTCATTGTTATTTCATTCCCGAGATACTCTAAAAAGACTTTTGATGTCGTGAATTTTGCAAAAAGCCAAGGTGCAACCATAATTGGATTGACGGACTCAGCAATGTCTCCACTCTCACCAATGGTGGACCACTGCCTGTATGCTAAATACAACATGAACACTTTCATTGATTCTCTTGTGGCACCCATGAGTTTGATAAATGCGCTTATCATAGCACTAAGTATTAACGAAAAGGATCGCGTTGAGGAAAAATTCCGGAAGCTTGAAACAATCTGGGATGAATATAAAGTCTATAACCCTAAATAGATCAATAAGCCTGTATCCATGATTGTGGATGCAGGCTTTTAGACTGTTACTTGGAGTCACTGAGGTAGACCTTGAGATGGTCAGCGAATTAGGTTATAATTTGTTGTGGTATATCCGCAGAAGATCTGCGTGATATTCATATACTGTCAATGGAGGTTAGGGAATGCAAATCGCAATAGACGGACCAGCGGGTTCTGGCAAGAGTACAATAGCAAAACTGATTGCTGAAAGAAAGAACATCACGTATTTGGACACAGGTGCCATGTATCGTGCTGTGACATATAAGCTTTTAAAAGAAGGTATTGTTTTTGATGACAAAGCAAATATCGAAAAAGCGCTCCATACCATGGATATTGGCTTTAATGGAAACAACCTGATTCTGGACGGTGTGGATATAAGCGACGCAATTCGCGAGCAGCGTATTAATGATAATGTTTCTACTGTTGCCGCACTTGGCTTTGTGAGAAAAGACATGGTGCGCAGGCAGCAGGAAATCGCCTGTAATCAGTCCATTATAATGGATGGACGTGATATAGGAACAAAGGTGCTTCCAAGCGCAGAGGTAAAAATTTACCTTACAGCATCAATCATGGAACGAGCCGAGCGTCGGTACGCTGAAATGCAAAATAAAGGCATTGCCGTAACACTGGATGAAATTTGTACTTCTATTAAAGAGAGAGATCAGCTGGATATGACACGGGAAGAGTCTCCGCTTGTAAAGGCAGAGGGTGCTGTTGAGATAGACACAACTGGCATGAGTATTGTTGAAGTTGTTGAACGTGTCATTGTAGAAATTGAGAAGGCAGGAAGCTTATAATGCGCAGTTTCATAAAGTTTCTTATAAAACTTTATTATCTGGTATTTTTCCGGGTAGAAGTCAGGGGAATAGAGAACCTGAACAAAGGACACGCGAAAGTGATTTGTTCAAATCATATCAGCAACCACGATCCTGTGGTCATTGGCGCATTTCTGCCGGAATCCATTCGTTTCATGGCAAAGCACACCTTGTTCAAGCACTGGTATGCAGACCGTTTCTTAAGGTTCGCAGGCGGTTTCCCTGTAAATAGGGACGAAAATGACCTTGGTGCCATTAAAACTTCTCTGAAGGCGCTTAAGAATGATGAAAGCGTGCTTATTTTCGCAGAAGGCACTCGGAATATGACTACTAGCCCTCTTGAAGCTAAGGCGGGTGCTGCAATGATTGCCATAAAGTCTAAGGTGCCAATACAGCCTATTTCTGTAGATTCAACCTACAAGCTCTTTTCAAAGATTGTCATTACAGTTCAACCAATCAGATCAATGGAAGCTTATTATGGACAAAGAATCAGCAACGACACCTATCAGGAAATCGCTCAGGATGTCATAAATGGTATTTATGAATCTGTAGAGTTATATTTTAAGAAGGAAGGGTTGCAATGAAAATAGAGGTTGCAAGTCATGCAGGTTTCTGTTATGGTGTAGAACGAGCGATGAATATTACCGATCAAGCCAATGGAGAAGACAAAAGGATTTTCACCTATGGGCCTCTCATACACAATGAGCAGGTAGTGCAGAAGCTTGAAGCTGAAGGCGTATTTGCTGTAAATGACGTAAATGACGCAGTTGAAGGCACTCTGATTATTCGTTCACACGGTGCGCCAGAATCAATTTTTGATGACGCAAGGGACCAGGGCATAGAAGTGATTGATGCCACCTGTCCATATGTAAGAAAAATTCAAGAAAAAGTTAAGAAATATTCTTCAGATGGTTATGCTATAATAATTGTCGGTGATGAGAAGCATCCTGAAGTCATTGGGATCAACGGCTGGTGCGGCAACAAAGCTTTCATCGTAGATACTGCTGAAGATATTAAGCATATTAATGACAATGGTCCAACTTGTATGGTCGTACAGACTACGTTCCGTTACGAGATATACAAGGAGATACTCGAAGCTGCTCAGACGGTCATCAAAGACCTGGTCGCTTTCAATACGATTTGCGCTGCGACGTCAAAACGTCAAAGTGCAGCCCTTGAATTGGCAGGGCGGGTAGAGGCAATGATTGTTATCGGCGGCAAGCACAGCTCCAATACTGTAAAACTTGCTCAAATTTGTTCAAGTGTTTGCAAAAAAACCTATCATATTCAAACTTATTTAGATTTAAGCGTGACTGAAATCAAAAACTGTGATAGTATAGGAATAACGGCTGGTGCGTCGACACCTAATTGGATTATTGATGAAATTATTAATAAATTGGAAAAGGCTTAGCTTTTTCCGCCCCGGACCATTGGTCCTTGGACCACTAGTCCAAAATGAATACTTGGTTTAATCCTGACCCTGTATTCATAAAAGAAAATCGAAGGCGAGGTAAAGAGGATGGAAAACAACACAACAATGCAAGAAATGCTAGACATGATGGAGGATTCTTTTAAGATTCCTAGAAAAGGCGATGTTCTAAAGGGCAAAGTAGTCCAAGTGAACAAAGACGAAATCGTAGTTAACATTGGTTATAAATCTGACGGAATCGTTCCTCTAAAGGAAGTTTCTAGCGATCCTAACTCTGATATGATTGAAACAATCGTTGAAGATCAGGAAATCGACGTATATGTAATGCGTTCTGATGACGGTGAAGGCAATGTTCTTCTTTCTATGAAGCGCGTATCTATGTTCAAGGACTGGGACGAGCTAGAAGAAATCATGAACAAAGAAGAACTTGTTGAAGTACGTACTTCTGAAGCTGTTAAAGGCGGCGTAGTTGCTTACTACAAAGAAGTTCGTGGCTTTATCCCTGCTTCACACCTAGCTATCGGCTACGTTAAAGACCTTAACGAGTTCGTAGGCAAGACGCTTGAAGTTAAAATCATCGAGTTCAACAAAGGCAAGAAGAAGATTGTATTCTCTAGAAAAGCAATCGAAGAAGTTGCTCTTTCTGCTAAGAAAGCTGAACTTTGGAAGAACATCGAAGTTGGACAAGTTATGCAAGGTGAAGTTAAACGTATCACTAACTTCGGCGTATTCGTAGACATCGGCGGTGTTGACGGACTTGTTCACATTTCTGAACTGTCTTGGGGCCGTGTAAAGTCTCCTAAAGAGATCGTTAAAGTTGGCGAGTCAGTAGACGTTAAAGTTCTAAGTGCTGATAAGGAAACAGAAAAAGTTTCTCTATCTATGAAGCAAGTTAAAGCTGATCCTTGGACTACTTTCGCTGACCGTTACGAAGTAGAAGGCGTATACGAAGCTAAAGTTGTTAACCTAACTGACTTTGGTGCATTCGTTGAGCTTGAGCCAGGCGTTGAAGGCCTAGTTCACATCTCTCAAATTTCTCACAAGCGCGTTGAGAAGCCATCTGACGAACTTAAAGTTGGTGACGTGAGAGACGTTAAGATTCTTGAAGCTGACGCTGAAGCTAAGAAGCTTAAGCTTTCTATGAAAGAAGCTGTAGAAGCTCCTGCTGAAGAAGCAACTGACGCTGAGTAATCTTAATTAAATCAATACATAAAAGCTACCGATCAAATCGGTAGCTTTTTTTCGTGAAAGACAAAGAAATGCAAAAACGAATAGCCACCATCCTAATTGTGCTTGCACAGAATTAGGATGGTGGCTATTCGTTTTTATATGGCGCGTCTCGCGACATGGGTAACCAGAGGTTACCCTGTTCCTTTCTAAACAGAAAGGAAAACGAGTTGAACAGACATGGGTAACCAGAGGTTACCCTGTTCCTTTCCAAACATGAAGGAAAACGAGTTGAACAGACATGGGTAACCAGAGGTTACCCTGTTCTTATCCAAACATGAAGGAAAACGAGTTGAACAGACATGGGTAACCAAAGGTTACCCTGTTCTTATCGAAACATGACATAAGAGGACGCCAACAACACAGCCAACCATGCAATTCTTATATAG
This sequence comes from uncultured Acidaminobacter sp., assembly GCA_963678925.1. Classification (GTDB taxonomy): domain Bacteria; phylum Bacillota; class Clostridia; order Peptostreptococcales; family Acidaminobacteraceae. The sequence goes on from OY787533.1 coordinate 4,345,558, forward strand.
CAATTGAAAAATGAACACTTTTCTGATTTTTTATTGGCCCTTTTCTTTATAAACGTCTAGTAAAAGGGTATAATATATCCAACTAGGTATTCATCCTAAATAGAGACTTATAAGGAGTTGTCCCAATGGAAGGCTATGAAAAGTTTAAAGAGCAAATTCTTAGAATGACTGGTCTGGATTTATCTTTATATAAAGAAAGACAAATGAAACGACGCATTGAGTCATTGATCAAGCGTCATCAGATAGATTCATTTGAGAACTATTTTAAAGTCCTCAAGAGTGATAAAGAGGTTTTCGATGAGTTCATCAACTATTTGACTATCAACGTATCCGAATTCTTCAGAAATCCAGGACAATGGGATATTCTTGTAAGTACGGTTATACCAGAGCTTATGAAGGGTAAGAGAAAACTTAAGGTTTGGAGTGCTGCATGTTCTACTGGGGAAGAGCCTTATACGCTGGTTATGGCACTAAGTCGCGTTTTCCCTCTATCTGAAATCAAAATTCTCGCTGTAGATATTGATAAGGAAGCCATTAACAAGGCCAAAGCAGGCATTTATTCCAAGAAGAGTATTGAAAATGTGCCAGATGATTTTAAGAAAAAGTACTTTTCAGAAATCGGTGGAAGTTATAAGATTTCTGATGATATTAAAAAGTGTGTTGAGTTTAAAAACTTCAACCTCTTAAAGGACCAGTATCCAAAGGACTACGATTTGATAGTCTGCAGAAACGTAATGATTTATTTTACAGAAGAAGCAAAAGAAGAAATGTACCACAATTTCAATTCAGCACTCGTTGAAAAGGGCGTGCTTTTCGTAGGCAGTACAGAACAGATCATATTGCCTCAGCGCTATAATTTCAAAGCACTAAAAACATTCTTCTATCAAAAAGAAACTAAATAGTCAAGTCCCAAAAGTGCATTTATATTCATTAAATGCACTTTTTTATTGTACACTTAAGTGTGTTTTGAATCACGAAGTGTTCAAAACAAATAAACCACTCGCTATGCGAGTGGAGGGAATTAGCTTTAGCTTCAAGCAAAAAGAACCTCCGATTTAGTATACTAGTGTAGGTTTGCCGACCGCACTAACTAAAAAGGAGGAACGTCCCGTATGGACAATCAGAGTTTAACACACACAAGATGGAACTGCAAATATCACATAGTGTTCGCCCCGAAGTATAGAAGACAAGTGATTTATGGAAAATTGAAGACTGATGTTGGAAAAATATTAAGAGATTTATGTGATAGAAAAGGCATAGAAATAGTTGAAGCTGAATTATGCCCAGATCATGTGCATATGCTGATAAGAATTCCGCCCAAATACAGCGTATCTCAAATAATGGGTTATCTAAAAGGAAAAAGTAGCTTAATGATATTTGATAGGCATGCCAACCTGAAATACAAGTATGGAAACAGGCATTTCTGGTGTCGAGGGTATTATGTCGATACGGTAGGAAAGAATGCGAAAAAGATTCAGGAATACATTAGAAATCAGATAGAGGAAGACAAGATATCTGATCAGATCAGTCTGAAAGAGTACATCGACCCGTTTACGGGTAAGCAGGAGATCAAAAACAAAAAATAAACCGCTTTAGCGGTAGTTGAGAAAGTTAGTGCGCAAGGCGGACTATTCATGCACTTCCGAGTGCAGCAGGTACCAGCCCCTTATAGGGGCAGAACAAACCGCCGGCTAAGCCGGCGGTCATGATTTGAAATAGTCTAAATATTCATGTCACTTATAAGTCAGTAATTTCAATAGTTCCAGCAAGTGATAAAGCATCTGTATTGTATACAGCTTAATTTGTTCACTAAAGTAAGTTAGGGATAACTTATGGCCTAGCCAACGTGGACTTTTATTGGCCCGCCTATACAAATTCATATCACTGTGTTTCAAATTTCACATGAAAAATCAAGTACAAATTCTTAAATTTTGATCATAGACATAAGTTTACATTATAAACAGGACTTTATTCACAAACCTTCCTGATTCTAAATTTTATGGAGTGTTGAAAGGCAACTTTGGATGTGGCGTGCTCTTTGTTGCTCCAGACTGTAGAAAAACTCCGAAATACTGCGTTGCTGGAAAAAATCCGCTCTGATCACGTACACTTAGTACGCTCACAGAGCGGATTTTTTCCGCGCCTGGTCTTTTGAAGTTTCCTACAGTCTGTCATCTTGTCGACTTTGTCGACAACCTGGAGCAATCTCTGGTTGGCCATGTCATTTAACGCGCCATATACGTATAGAACGGAAAGGCGCTATTCTTGTGTGAACACAAATAGCGCCTTTCCATTTTATACGTGCATTTCTTTGTTTTTTTACGAAAGAAAATGAAGCGCAGGGCGCTTCACAGTCTTATGTCGATATTTCCACCTTTATGTGGCTGAACACTATTTTCAAGCGCTTTAACCATTTCAGTGCTCATGGTCTCAGCAGTATCCATGCTTAATTTAGCCACTTGGAGACTTACAGCCTGTGCAAGTTTCATTTGGCTTATTCCGGTAGAAAGAGCAGCGATATCCATAGTGGACCTCCATTCATCTACATCGACCTAGTATATATATCGTCAAATTTCGTCAATACTTTAGGGATTTTTGCAAATACTGCTCATATTCCCTTAAGCCTGCAAAGTCAAAATGTTATAATAATTCTAACAAAGTGACAGGAGGACATGATGGATATACAGTTCTATGAAACCTTTATTGAAGTTGCAAAAACACTGAATTTCAGAGAAGCAAGCGAGAACATTGGCGTAGTACAGTCAACCGTATCGAACCGAATTCAAGCACTTGAAGATTTTTATAAACGCCCCTTGTTTAACAGAACCAACAAAAAGGTCCGACTAAGCAGCACTGGGAAACGACTTCTGCCTTATGCCGAGCGCATAGTGAAACTGCAGCATGAAGCTGTCCGAGCGACGAGAAAAACAGAGGAAGTACTCGAAACATTGAGCATTGGCATAGATAGCAGTCTTTATACTGGTGAACTCATACATGCCATTCAGTCCTTTACCGCTGAACATCCAGAAATTGTTTTGAGCATTGACGTAGCACATTCAAAGGATATTCACAGATCCGTCATAGATGGTGTCTATGATATGGGTTTCGTCTACAGCAAGTCAAACAATCCGGATGTTGTGTTTACACCTTATAAGCGTGACAAGTTCATATTTGTAGGTCTTAGTCCTGAAGAACCCGCAGGGGAGCCCTATGTCACAAAACAGTCACTCCTTGATTTGGAGCTGGTCTATTCAGACTACGGACGAAAATTTAAGACCTGGTGCGAGCAATTCATACCAGAGGACTATACATATAGTGTCTATCTTGCAAAAGGCATCAATCCAGCGCATTACATATGCGGTTCAAAGAAATTCGGATTCATGCTCGAATCCGAGCTTGTATCCTCAGGTCTTTCAGACAAGCTTCAGAACATACGTGTTAAAGGTCTTGATTTTCCCTATTTGCAAAGTTATCTCCTGTATGCAAAAACCGATCAGCCACGCAGTGAAATCATGAAGTTCATAGGTGTGTTAAGTCGACAGGATTAGTGGGGATTATAGCACAATAGATTCACTTATGTTATAATATTCTTTGCTGTATTATATATTATTACATCGAATCCGATGACACCATAAAGACGTAAAGTACTGGAGGCAAAAGGTGAGTAGAGTAGAACGCAAAGAACCTGCTACAGAAATCATCCTAAAGAATCAGGCGATTATGAATCAGGTTCGTTCAAGAAATGAAGACAAGATGGATGCACTTGGCAGAAATCTGAAGGCGCACATTGTTACCTATGGTTGTCAAATGAATGAACATGACTCAGAAAAACTACATGCCATGTTAAGAACTATGGGATATGAAATATCGCCCTTCAAGGAAAATGTAGATCTTATCATATTCAACACATGCTGTGTACGCGAAAACGCGGAATTCAAAGTATATGGCAACCTTGGCCAGCTTAAGGCTGCAAAGAGAGCAAATCCTGATTTGATTATCGCGGTATGTGGATGCATGATGCAGCAGCCGCATGTAGTCGATAGAATAAAAAGTAAATACCGTCATGTCGACCTTGTTTTTGGGACGCATAACCTGCACAACTTCCCGGCACTTCTTAATGAGACTTACGATCAATCCAATATTCTCGTTGAGGTATGGGATCATGAAGGGGAAGTTGTTGAAGGACTTGAAGCAGATAGAAAGTTCAGCCTTAAGGCTTTTGTCAATATCACATTTGGCTGCAATAACTTCTGTACCTACTGTATTGTGCCTTATACAAGGGGCCGCGAGCGTAGCCGAGAACCTGAAGCCATCATCAAAGAAATCGAGGCACTTGTCAAAGCTGGCGCTAAGGAAGTCACGCTGCTAGGTCAAAACGTCAACTCTTACGGAAAAACCCTTGAAGCTGATATCGACTTTGCTGACCTGATCAGAATGGTCAACGACATAGAAGGTGTTGAACGTATTCGCTTTATGACATCCCATCCTAAGGATATATCCGACAGGCTGATTGATGCCATTGCAGAGTGTGAGCATGTGTGCGAATACGTGCATCTGCCCGTTCAGGCAGGGAGCAACTCACTGCTTAAGCGCATGAACAGGAACTATACACGTGAACATTATTTGGCGACAGTCGAAAAACTCAAACGCAAGATTCCAGGCGTGACCCTATCGACTGACCTTATTGTTGGATTCCCAGGTGAAACCGATGAAGAGTTTGAGGAAACCATGGATCTAATCAAACAAGTCGGTTATGATTCTGCATTTACCTTCATTTACTCAATGAGAACGGGTACGCCAGCTGCCAAAATGGAGCATCAAATTGATGAAAAGCTGAAACACCAGCGTTTCGATAAACTGCTCAAGGAAATAAACAGCATTATCAAAGAAAAGAATCTGGAGCTTGTGGGTCAGGAAATGGAACTTCTGGTTGAAGGACCTGCTCCAAAGGGTGAAAATATGCTGATGGGGCGCTCACGTGGTCATCATACAGTTAATTTCATGGGCAAAGAGGAACTGATTGGTCAGCTTGTTCGCGTTAGAATTATTGAGGCGAGAGGACATTCTCTTGGTGCTGAGCTCATTTCTGAATAGGTATATACAAATATTGTTCGAATTTCGTTTGTACAGTAAAAAGTACACGTTTTTTGATTTAATTTCGTTGTAAACCCGTTCAGTTTGTGTTACCATTTCAATGAACTGAACAGGTGATGGAGTTCGCCGAAACCGCTATATGCTAATGACTCCTATTAATCGTGTAAACACGCTTAATAGGAGTTTTTTGTTTTTGTTCAGTTCCCATAATATGTCATCAGGCTGACACCCTACATGCTCACACCTACAAGCAGTCAGCTTGATATAGAACCATCAATCAGCAACTACGCAACTGATTGATGGTTTTTCATTTTATAAAAGACACTAAAATTATGTTATAATAGTAGTTCGAGAAGGTAATTAGGAGGCTGAAATGGCAAAGAAAAATGGCAAACTGACGCCTATGATGCAGCAGTATTTTGAAATCAAAAATAACTATGAAGATTACATACTTTTTTATAGACTTGGGGACTTTTATGAAATGTTCTTTGAAGATGCCATAGTGGCTTCTAGGGAACTGGAACTGACACTGACTGGTCGTAACTGCGGTCTTGAGGAACGTGCACCTCTTTGCGGCGTTCCATATCATTCTGCAGAAGGCTATATGGGCAGACTCATTCAAAAGGGCTTCAAAGTAGCGGTTTGTGAGCAGGTCGAAGACCCAGCAACAGCAAAAGGACTCGTAAAGCGTGAAGTGGTGAGAATCATAACGCCTGGTACGGTTATTGAGCCAGGACTCCTCGATGAACGTGCAAACAACTATGTCATGGCACTCATTGACAGTGAAGAGGGTACAGGGATCGCCTATGCAGACATCACAACCGGGGAGTTGAAAGCGACAGCATTTGACGCCTCTACAGACTACCATAAGATTACCGATGAAATTTTGAAAATTTCTCCAAGAGAAATTATTCTTGCAAAAGAAAATGGCGTACGTAATATTATTATGTCAACCATAGAAAAATATGATCATTTTATGTTGACAAAATTTGACACAAGCGCTTTCAAATTGGAAAATGCACATGAGACCATTAAGCGCATGTTCAAGGTTTATTCAGCCGAGGGTTTGGGCATTGAATCAGAACAGATTATATCCGCACTTGGTGCGCTTATGGGTTACATAGAAGATACACAGAAGGTACCACTCCTTCATCTGGATCACGTTGAAATATACCAGCCAGAACACTTCATGGTTCTTGACAAGTTCACCAGACGCAATCTGGAACTGACTGAGACTATGCGTGGCAAAGACAAGAAGGGGTCCTTACTTTGGGTGCTGGATAAAACAGCAACATCCATGGGTGCTCGAACACTCAAAAAATGGATTGAAGAGCCCCTCCTGTCAAAGGATAAGATCGAGAAGCGTCAGGTCGCTGTAGAAGCACTTGTAGATGATCTTGTCATGCGTGACGAGCTCAGGGAAAAGCTCAAAGAGATATATGACCTGGAGAGACTGTCCTCTAAGCTGGTTTACAACAATGTCAATGCACGTGATCTGATTGCTCTGAAAAACTCACTTTCTGTTCTGCCGCATATCATTGAACTTGTAAATGAGCAGCCTGTAGGGATGCTTAAAGACCTTCTTGGTGAGATAGATCCGCTAGAAGATGTACACGCACTTATTGACAGCGCCGTCGTTGAAGAACCGCCAATCAGTCTTCGTGAAGGCAATATCATAAAATCCGGCTATAACGCTGATGTTGCAGAGTTACGGGATGCAGTCCTAAATGGTAAGAACTGGATCGTAAACATTGAGTCAAGAGAACGTGAGCGTACAAGCATAAAATCCTTGAAAATAGGTTTCAATAAGGTTTTCGGATATTATATCGATGTGACGCGAGCTAACAGTCACCTTGTCCCTGATGACTATGAGAGAAAGCAGACACTGGCGAACTCTGAAAGATATATTACACCTGAGCTCAAAGAAATTGAAGAAAAGGTTTTAGGTGCCGAAGAAAAAATTGTAGGACTTGAGTATAAGCTGTTTACGGAACTGCGTGAGCAGATTCTCGATCATGTGTCCCGTATACAGAAAACTGCAAAGGCGATTGCCGCTCTGGATGTTTTACAGTCCTTCGCCCTGGTCAGTAGCCGAAATGGCTATGTAAGCCCACTTGTGCTTGATGACGGCGAAATACACATACGAGAAGGGCGTCACCCTGTTGTGGAGCGTATTGCATCTAACGAACTCTTTGTTCCCAACAGTACGCATCTGGATGATGACGAAAATCAATTCTACATTATCACAGGTCCCAATATGGCTGGTAAATCAACTTATCTGCGTCAAGTTGCACTGATTACCCTAATGGCTCAAATAGGCTGCTTCGTTCCTGCAGAGTTTGCACAGATCGGCATTGTAGACCGAATATTTACACGTGTCGGTGCATCGGATGACCTGTCTCAAGGACAAAGTACATTCATGGTTGAAATGTCCGAACTAGCTAACATTCTTCACAACGCCACTGAAAACTCACTGATCATTCTTGATGAAATAGGCAGAGGCACATCGACCTACGACGGACTTTCAATAGCATGGGCTGTAGTGGAACACCTTACTGAAGAGGGCGGCATCCGTGCCAAGACCATGTTTGCGACGCATTACCATGAGCTGACAGAGCTTGAAGGCCGCTTTAAAGGTGTGAAAAACTTCTGTATTTCCGTTAAGGAATCTGGAGACGATATCGTCTTCCTGCACAAAATTATCAGAGGAGGCGCCAACCAGAGCTACGGGATACAGGTTGCCAAACTCGCCGGCGTTCCTTATTCGGTTATTGAAAAAGCAAAAGGCATATTAAGTAAGCTTGAAGAAAATGATATCAATAGAAATGTCAGCAATCTGACACAGGAAGATACATCTGTTCAAACAGCAAACGATGCGAAAGCTGAGTATTCAAAAGAGGCGCCTGAGGAAACCGCTGTTCAGATTTCTTTATTTGAAGGGCAGGACAATGAAATCATTACTATTTTGAAAGAGGCAGATATCATGGGTATGACACCTATGGATGCCATGAATCTTGTTTATGAACTGGTACAAAAAGCAAAGAAAATGTAGGTGTTTACTGTGAAACGAATACATAAGCTTGAACCGAACATTTCGAATAAGATTGCAGCGGGTGAGGTTGTCGAGCGGCCTGCTGCCGTTGTAAAAGAGCTTGTAGAAAACGCTATCGATTCTGGAGCTACAAAAATTACCGTTGAAATTAAAAAGGCCGGTAAAGCACTGATTCGTGTTTCTGACAACGGGTCTGGCATTGAACCAGACGATGTGGAGCTCGCTTTTGAACGACATGCTACAAGTAAAATTGAAACCGTTGAAGATATTTACAGTGTAGCCACCTTAGGATTTCGCGGTGAAGCCCTTGCAAGTATCAGTGCAGTTTCTAATATGGATGTCATCACACGCAGGGCAGAGAATGAAACAGGTGTCAAGCTTTCAATCTCTGGCGGTAAGCAGATTCTGAAAGAGGAAACTGGCTGTCCGGTCGGAACTACCATGGTCGTGAAGGACCTGTTCTTCAACACACCTGCACGCCTCAAATTTCTCAAATCAGACAATGCGGAGAGAACTGCACTGAGTGATATTGTCAACAAACTTGCCCTTTCACATGCTGAAATCGGTTTCAGATTTGTCAGTGATGATAAAATCCTATTCTCAACGCCGGGAAAAGGGGATCTTTATAAATCCATATATGCGATTTATGAAAAGGACATGTCACGCAGTCTTATTCCCGTTGAAAAGAGTTCAGACGGTATAACCGTTAAAGGTTTCATGACAAATTTGAACTACACCAGAGGAAACCGAAGCCTTCAGAACTTCTTTGTCAATGGCAGGTACGTCAAATCGGACATGCTCATGGACGGTGTTTCCATGGCTTATAGGACCATGCTCCAGCCAGGACGCTTTCCAGCGTGTTTTCTTAAAATTGAAATCGATCCAAACAAGGTTGATGTAAATATTCACCCTGCCAAAACAGAAATCAAGTTTCATCAGGAGGGCGCAATCAAACAGTTTCTCTACTCAGCTGTGCGCGAGACACTGCTTTCATTCGACCAAACGCCTGTCGTTGCTTTGAAGGATACCCAGGTATTCAAGAGACCCCTTGAAGCCCCTGAAAAACCTGCAAGTAATTTGACTGAGAGCAAGTCAGATACCTCAGCTTTCAATACACAAAAAAAAGTTGAAAGCAAACCGCAGATTCCTTCGGATACAATAGACAAAACGCCCAAGACAAAGGATTCTGATTTGTACAGGGTAACAAAAAAGACCATTGGCACCGCGCCAAGCAAAAAAGATGCAGGAATTCGGGCACATCCGGTGTATGAGAATAATAGGGATGAAAGTAAGACCTATTCCTATGACACCTTCATCGATAAAAGCAGTCATGTAAAAGACCTGCCTGAAAAAGTGGCTGAAAGCATATCTGCAAGTAAAAGCGAGACTGTAAATGTAGTGGACCCACCGCCGCCATCGATTTTTGAGCAGCCAAGGCCTCAGATGGAGGCACCCGTTTTAGATCTCTTTAAAAGGTCTGACGCAAGTCATGATCCTGAGCAGTTTCTTGAACGCATTCAAAGCGAGCAAATGTCTGTTCAAAGTACCATCTATGATGATCTGACATATATCGGTCAGATGTTTTTGACCTATCTCATTTTTGAGAAGGAGGGGAAGATGTATCTGATTGATCAGCATGCTGCACACGAAAAAATACTTTTTGAACGCTTACTGCGTCAATATAGAAAGTCAGCACTGGACAGACAGATTCTACTTGATCCTATTCTTGTAGAGCTTTCCTACAACCTGCATGCAAGTGCCCTAGCACAGAAAGGCACATTTGAGAAGTTGGGTCTGGTCATTGATGATTTTGGGTCTGGCGCCATAGTCATACGTGAAATTCCTGCACTGCTAGACCGAATGGGTGCTGAGTCTCTCTTTTCAAACGCACTTGATAAAATGGAAACGCATAGTGAAAGCAGTGTTCAGACGACAGACGCACGTCTTGAAAAAATCATGCAGGAGTCCTGCAAGACTGCCATTAAGGCTCATGACTATATGGCCGACATTGAGGTCGATCAGTTACTTGACCAGCTCAAGAAACTGGATGACCCATATACGTGTCCACACGGCAGACCTATAATCATTTCCATCACGCGTCAGGAAATTGAAAAGAAATTCAAAAGAACATGACATATACACAACAATATTGTGTATTCTAATTATAAAACGATTTAAGGAAGTAGTTATGAATAATAAAGTACTGATTATCGGAGGTCCTACAGCAGTAGGAAAGACTGCAACTTCAATCGAAATGGCAAAACGTCACAACGGTGAAATTGTCTCAGCCGATTCAATGCAAATATACAAGTTTATGGATATTGGCAGTGCCAAACCGACTCCAGAAGAAATGGGCGATATACCGCATCACCTCATTGATTTTCTTGATCCGAGGGACAAGTACAGCGTTTCTGATTTTCAGAAAAACGCCTTTGAAATCATCGATGATATTCTGAGCCGTGGCAAACTTCCAATTGTTGTAGGTGGAACCGGACTCTATCTCAATGCACTGCTCTATGAAATGGACTTTTCAGAAGCAGTGGGTGACCCTGCCTTTAGAGAGGAAATGCGCAAGCAGGCAATGGAAAAGGGCAGTGAATACATTCACGACCTTTTAAAGGAAGTCGATCCAGAAGCGGCCGAGAGAATCCACCACAGAAATATGAAGCGTGTTATCCGAGCACTGGAAATATGCCGCCTGACCGGTGGAACATCTAAAGATTTCGCTGTCGACCCAACGCCAAATCAAAAGTATGATTTTATTTTCACCGCGCTTACAGGCAATCGAAAAAAACTCTATGCAAGAATAAACAAGCGCGTTGATATCATGCTTGAGCAGGGTCTTATTGATGAAGTGAAAAATTTAAAAAATATGGGTTTAACAGATTTGCACCAGTCCATGAAGGGTATAGGCTATAAGGAAGTGCTGGCCTACCTTGATGACAGATACGATTACGATACTATGGTAAGCATCATTAAGCAAAGTTCCAGAAGATATGCAAAAAGGCAACTGACCTGGCTCAGAAGATATGAAAACCTTGAGTGGTTTGACGTAGATAAGCTAGGCGGCCTTGCACCTCTACTGGATCAGATAGATAACTACATTAAAGAAAAAGCATAGGAGGGGTTATATGAAATCAGCACTGAACTTGCAAGACATTTTTTTGAACCACTGTCGAAAGGATCATACACCAATTACAATCTTCCTTGTAAGCGGTTACCAGATCAAGGGATATGTAAAGGGATTTGACAGCTACACAATCGTGATGGATAGTGAGGGTAAACAGCAAATGATTTACAAGCACGCAATCTCTACGATTATTCCTTCACGCGCTGTAAACTTCAACATGAACAAAGATAACGGCGCTGGAGAAAAGTAGAAAAATGTATGTGCTTGTGATTGTGTAATGCGGGAGGCGCGTATGAAGAGTAAAAATAGAATACTGATGGTAGAAGATGAACAAGAGATATATGACTTGACCAAGCTTTACTTTGACAAGGAAAATCTTGAACTGGATCACGTGTCCAGCGGCAATGCTGCAATCAGATACATTACTGATAGAGAACCTGACCTTGTGCTTCTTGATGTGGGGCTTCCAGATGCTTCTGGATTCGACATTATACATAAGATTAAGGAAATCAGCGATGTACCTGTTATTTTCCTGACTTCAAAGAGCAGAGTTCAAGACCAGCTCAACGGCTTTCAGTCCGGTGCTGAAGACTATATTTTGAAACCTTTTCATCCGCAGCTTCTAACTGAAAAGGTGCGTGTTCATCTGCGCAGAAATTCAAGAACAACTCAGAGTACGTCAAACGCAGTCCTAAGATTCAATCACATCACAATAGATTTTGAAAATCAGTCTGTCCATATAGGTTCAAAGAAAGTGCCTTTGACTCAAACAGAATTTCAAATTCTGTCCATACTCGCAGAACAGCCCGGCAAGTACTATTCATCTTCAGCAATATATGAAAAGCTCTGGTTTGAAAGTGCTATGGGAGACACGCGCGGTGTACTGGTGCATATTAGCAATTTGAGGAAAAAGCTTCATAAGATAGAACCGAACAAATCTTTCATAATGACAAAAAGAAACCATGGGTACAAGTTCAACGAACACCTGTGTGAAAGTGTCCATTAATGAATGAAAACCAAAGCAGCAGCCGGGGTATCCCAGCTGCTGCTTTTTCATTGCTTTTATTGAACTTCTCCAATTTTGACAGGCAGACTGAATGAAAACTCTGAGCCTTGTCCCAAATGGCTTTTTACCCAAATTTCACCGCCTAGCAGATGTATGGTCTGCCTGCAGTAATGCAGTCCAAGACCCTTTCCGTCCTGTTCAGTACCAGGTGCCCTGAAATAGGGCTCAAAAATATGAATCTGATCATTGTCTGATATACCGCACCCCTGGTCCTGTATATGGAATGTGATGAAATTACTTCTTTCCTCATAGTGGATATGTACCTTCGATGACCCTGGTGAGTATTTCAGGGCATTGCTTATGAGATTGTCGATTACCTGGGTTACAGGAAGCAGGGTAGCAATAACGTGTTTATCATCCAGATGCTTGTCTCTGTGAATATGCACCCTGTCATCGACATATGCATAGGCCATTTCGCAGTAGCTTGCAATGTGATCCACACTGGTTTGTGATGGAAGCTTGGCGGAGTTGGTCTGTCCTTCCTCTTCATGATCCAGCTCATCGACTATACATCCAATGGATTCAATCTTTCTGAGCATGGTTTCCATCATACTCTTATTGAAATCAATATGGCCGTCTTTAACAGCTTCAACACTCATTTTTAGAATTGAAACCGCATTTCTGATTTCATGAGAAGCCGTATCAATGCGTTTGCTCATGGAAGCCCTATAAAAATCTATGGCGCCAACGGAAATTCGGGTGCCGCTTTTTGCCTGTTCCAATACATCCATTTCAAATTTCACATGCTTCAAGTTTTCAAGAAGAAGGGTACAGTTTTCATAGTTCTTTTTATACTCTTCGTTGACACGTTCCTTGATTTCCGTATGCATGGTTTTATAATACTCAAGCTGTTCAGGATGCAAATAGCGGTCGTAAAGGCTAAGCACCTGAATATTGAGCCACAGTCTGTAAGGATCTGAACCGCGCATTTCAGAAAGTGCTTCACATGCTTTTTTTAGAAGCATTTCAATCCGCTCAGGTTCGTCCTTAGAATAGTGGTGAATCAGGTTCATTATAGTTCTAGCATAGCCACCTGCATAACCAATGCGCTCAAAGATGTGCATGGCGTCAACATAATGCTTCTTGGCAGATGCTTTTGCCCCCAGGAACTGATCGACTTCACCAAGTTCCAGGACTATTTTTCCGTATAGCCATGGTATGTTGTGCTTGGTAGTAAGCGCTTTTGCCTTCATCAGGTATTGGCGCGCCAGAGGGTAGCCACCGTTCAGCTTTGAAACCGTAGAAAGCTGAAGTATGGACATTACAATAAGCTCTGGCGACTCGGTCATCAGAGAAAGTGCATGTGCTGATTTTGCGTAATTGTAAGCAATATGTATTTGCTGCATCTTTAAGAAATAATTGCAGAGTCTGAGTTTAATTCTCGCAGCCTGACAGGGTGAAAGACCAATAACCTTGTCGTTTTCCAGTTCCTCAAGCCATTCCAGGGAAACGCTCTGATTATCCATAAACTGAATCAGGTCTGACAAGTAGAGTCGAACTTCAAATCGATCAATATCCTGACCGTCCCTGAGTAGAACAGAATAAATATCAGCAATATGGCTGATATCCAGTGGAATACTGTCAAGCAGAAGTGCTGCCTTGGAATAGGCAAGTAACATGCGCGCATTCTGCACGTCCGTCATGGCAGCGATGTGGGAGTTTGACTCCAAGTAGACTTCAACGGTCTGACAGGTTTTATTCGGGTGCTTATATATATTCAAATGATCAATCGCCATAAAAATCCCCTTTCTCTGAAATAAATATACCCATTTCAAAGGTAAACTAGAGTGAAATCTTCAATATTTCACCTTGAATCTAAAGCTATATAAATTTTATTTGTAAAAATCGGGCTGAATATACACATTGGGTATAAAAAACTAAAGGGTGGGGGGAATCTGAATGATCAACTGGAAAGCAGTCCGACTTGAAGATAAAGAAATTATTGATTCCTATTACAAGGAATATAACTCCGAAATATCTGACTACAGTTTTACACAGCTACTATTATGGGCGGATGCATATTCAATCGAATACGCCATTCTTGAAGGGTTTCTAACTGTCAAGCTGAGAGCTCCTGGCGAAACGGTGCCTTACATACACATGCCTGTGGGCACTGGAAACCTAGGTGAAGCACTCAGCATGATCAAAGCGGATTTTGAGGAAAATGCCTATATACTCACAATTCGCAGCATCACAAAATCCCAGTTTCAAGAAATTAAGTCTGTCACAAATGACCATGTGCGGTTTAAGCTGCTTAGAAACCAATATGAGTATATCTATCCGTCAAATGACTTATCGAAATTAGACACAAAAAAATTAAAGAGAAAGCTCGACATGTACCGCAGGTTTGTGCGTCACAACACATTCAGCATTGTGGAAATGAATGATGATGATGGTCAGAACATAGGGGAAATCCTTGAAAGCTGGTATGACAATTTGCCGAGCAGTGAAATGCTGGAATCGGAGCGTATCGGCATTGAAAGAGTCTTGAAGAACTGGTCAGCACTGGACTCAATCGGCTGTGTCCTGAAGGTGAATGATGAGCCTATTGCTTTTTCCATTGGAGAACCTTTGACGGACAACATGTTTCTGGTGCTCGTTGAAAAAGCCATTAAGGATTATAAGGATGCATATGTAGCGGTCATTAAGGAGTTTGCAGAAATGTACAGTGGCGACTATAAATTCACAAACCGTGAAGAAGATCTGGGTATTCCAGGCCTTCGAAAAGCCAAGCTGCTATACAGGCCTTGCAGATTCATTGAAAAAGGTGTTGCGTATTTTACTATGAACGGCGCTGGAAAAGGGAGGGTGCAAAAATGAAGAAATCCATACGTTTTACGCTGTATGCTGTGCTCGTGCTTTTGTCAATTACAATACTGATTCAAAAGTATGCGGAATTCAGAATAAACCCTTCTGAAGAGCTTGAGGTCATCTACCCATCTTATCACGCAGCTGATTCAAGAGGACAGTACGTCATTGATGATTCCAACAAACGCATACTGGGCATTTCCGAGGATACGGTGGATTTCATTCTCTATGGCGGAAGGCGGGGAGAACAGAATTTCTACTTTGCGTCAGAGCTCCTGCCTGTTCAGGACAAAATATATGTACTTAACTACACATGGGACATTTCTGGATCCTATATTGAATACGAATCCATCATTGCCTATGACCGAAACGGACAATACCTTTCTACACCTTTCAAGCTTGTTCATGACCGTGACGATATTTTAGTGCCAACACTGATGGGCCTGGGATGGGTGGAGAACAACCTGTCCTTCTATGAGTGTATTGATGATACAGTTTCATATTATCATGCAGATGCTGAAGGTATTGTAGACAAAATTGATGAACAGTTCATCGAAAATTCCAGTTACTTGATATCTGACGTATCGTATTATGACAAAAATGCATTTATTGTTGCAACGCGTGATGGCTATATTCAAAAAATCGACTGGGACGCAAATGTGACAATACTTTATGATGGATCCATGTCAGGTCTTGAGGAGAAATTTGTATTGCCTTGGTCCCTTGAAAGAAGCAGCAATGGCGATGTCTACTTTGCAAATTTAGGGGATGGGAGTGTTAGAAGACTCCTCGAAAACGGCACATCAGATGTCGTCCTTTCCCATGAGAAACTCTTAAATGCCGGCTTTGATGACCGCATGGAAACATACTACAAGCTGTCGCTGTCTCCAGACAACATCATGGGCATATGTAATTTTTACGATGTCATTGAAATATTGCCGGGCAGCAATGTATTTGAGTATACTTCAAACAGTGCCTTCAACCCGTCAATAAATGTCGCATTCAGCAGCTGGCTCAACTGGATCGCAATAGTCGTCCTGTTTGCAACGATAATCATCGCCCTTGTAGACACCTATATCACCATTTTAGGCAGGACGCTCCCAGGGATCATTCCCAAGGTTGGGGCAATCATTCTTATCATTGCAATCACGGCATTTCTAGTTGGTAACATGTCCATTGAAAACTTCTATAACCTGTATTCAGACGAGGTGAGCCGTAACCTCAAGCTTAGTGCGCAGAATCTTTCACAGGTTATAGATGGCGATGCGATTTCAAGAATTGAATCGCCGCGCGCATATTTGGGCGATGACTATAATAGAGTCTTTGAGCAGTTGAATGAAGTCCTGAATTACAACGCCGACAACTGGAATGAGAACCTTTATACCGCACTCTACAAGATTGAAGACGAGCGGGTCTACGGGCTTATGTATAATGATGGCGCCATGACGCCTTATTATCCATTTGACGCCTATATCAGCGATCCTGACTATGAATTCTTCAAGATTGCCGCTGAGGGTGGCATTTCAAATGACACTGAAATTGACAATGATGGTGAATGGCTCTTTTCCATGGCACCGGTCATGGACTCTGAAGGCAACATTGTTGCCGTTTTCGAAGTAGGTACAAACCTGTATATCTTCCAGGAGAAAACCGCTGAGGTAATCCGGAATCTTCTGATTGATTTGCTGACACTGGTTATTGTCATCGTGCTTATGTCCGTCGAGCTTGCATTCCTTTCTCAGCTTCTCAACGAACGTAAGCTGAGAGAGGAAGACGATGAAAATTCAGGGTATCTGGGAGATCATGATATTCCAATGATTAGACCCCTTTCATTCCTCATTTTCATAACGGTCTATATGGCGCTTGCCTTCATTCCGCTTCTTGCAAAGGATTTATCAAGACCTCTGTTCGGACTTGATGAAAGCGTCGTAATCGGTCTGCCAATATCGGCCGAAGTCTTATCCAGTGGTATTACCATGCTCATTGCCGGCTACTTCGCACAGGCCAAGGGCTGGAAGAAAACATTCCTCGTTGGCGTATCTATCTCCGTTGTTTCTGCAGTCTTGACCGCACTTTCAAGGGACATAGCTTATTTCATTGCTATACGCATGCTTTCAGGTGTCGGCACAGGATTCATGTTTATGGCGCTTAGGGGATATGTCAACATAGGCGCATCGACAAGTGTACGCAATGAAGGATTTGCTCAGCTTACAGCTGGCGCGGTTGCTGGTATGAATGTCGGTGTGGTTCTCGGCGCAAACTTAGCTGATAAAATCGGAATGCTCTCCGTATTTTATGTTATGGCCGCATGTGGACTATTCAGTCTGGGTTTTGTCATGGTTGAAATGAGACGCCCTGAAAATATGGCCAGCCATCTTGAAGAGCAGAAATCTTCCATATCCCTGTTCAAGTTCTACTTCAACAGGAAGGTTGCCGTATTCTTCCTTGCGATTCTCATACCGGCTTATATTGCAGGTATGTATATTGAATACTTCTTCCCGGTATACGCTGAAGCCCAGGGTCTTTCAACATCTGTCATTGGTTTGGCCTTTACGCTTTACGGACTCATCATTGTCTACCTTGGACCGACGTTCGCTCAGCTTGGCGAAAAGAAGCTTGGTATAAGAACCGCTGCAGCACTGGCAAGTCTTCTGACAGGTTTGTCGCTGTTGACGTTTGCAGTTACCGGTAATTTGGCCGGCGCACTCGTAGCAGTCGTTATTTTAGGCATGTCAGACGGCTTTGGCGAAGCAGCCTACAACAGTTATTTCCTTGAGCTTGAGGCAGCACAGCAAATGGGTGAATCGTCCGCTTCCGGTCACTTTGAGTTTGTTGGAAACATTGGAAAGATGATTGGCCCGGTAATCATAGCTGTCATGCTCGCTCTTGGAGACCAGAAGGGCATTGGAATTATTGCAGTAGGTGTCCTCGTATTAATGGCTGTATTTCTTCTGCTGTCAGGTGACAAGCGAAAAGTACACTAGAGGGAAAATAAAACAAATATAGAACAAACAAAAAAGATGGACTGTCCATAGCTTCATTCGAAGTAAGGACAGTCCATCTTTTTGTAAGGGAATTTCACCATAAGGGAAATCAAGGGCTTTGACAGGCTTCTATTGCTGCTGACTTTCAAGGAGTTCACTGAGTGGTGGTACGCTCAAATTTATACCCACTGGAATCAGGTTGGGATTTGATATGCCGTTGAATTCTGCGAGAGCCTCATAGTAATTGCCATCACCATAATAGGTCTCACATATTCTATATAGGGTATCGCCGGCACTGATTATAACATTGACTGTTTTTTCATTCTCTTTGACTTCAGGCCGAAGAGGTACTTCATCCTTTTGCACTGTTACTGAATTTGTGCTTATGCCAAAATCCAGCACAAATTTTTGAGATTCTGCCAGACCAGCTGCCTGGTCATTTGGCAGTACAAAAGCGACATCACCTATGCTGGACTTATAAACGGTTGCACTTGCATCTGACTTTGCATAAAAAAACCAATAGTAACCGTAGACGAGTGCAATAAGTACAAGTGCAATAAGCAACATATGCTTTTGAAGCTTCAACCAGATCGCTTTAACAATAATTTCACCTCGGCGCTCTGAGTCTGTGTCGTAATATTTCCTTCGATAGATATCCAGACCTTCAAGCATTTGAAGCATTGTTTCATATTTGCCTTGGTCAATCTGTTCTGCGAACGCCTTCATCTGATCGGGGATGAAGTCATCAGAGAAAGTGGAAAGCATCAGCTGAGAAAGACGCCTGTTGCGTATTTCTACCAGTGCATCTGTATCCTGTTCTTCAAAAAGGTTCAAATCATCTATCCAGAACTGTACATGGGGCATGGCGTTGGAATCTACAAAAACCTTTCCGGCCATAAGCAGCTGAATAAAGACGGCCAAATTCAGTTTTTCATACGTTGTGAGCTCTGCCAGGATTTTTTCTGCAATATCAAAGCTGCCATAGGGCTGCTGTGTGCGTGCGTATCGTTGGAGCGACACACCCTCAAAAGCAGGTGCATATATGACCAGAACATTTTGTACCAGTGAGAGTCTAATATTCAAAAGTGTTTCAGCAGCCTTGCTGTCCTTTTGAACCGCCTTCATGACAAATGGAATTTTGCGCATATCCCGTATCAGGCTTATATATGCATTTTCTTCTGAACTTTTACGACATAGCCCTGCTGAAAGTACAGTCGAATTGTACATATATTCTTCTATTGTAAGTGCATCGAGATCTCTTAAATCTTCCATAGCATAATCCTCCTGTAATCACATTCTATAATTATCACCAAACACTTGGAATTAAGCCTCATAGCCTGAATCTTTAGAAATATTTATTTTAAGGCTATCCCGAAATGCCTATATTATGAATGAAGCTGTGATTATTAGAAAAGACAGGTGATTGAATGAAGTGGAAAATAGTAATACCAATACTTTTAGCACTTTCTTTCTTCGGTTTGACAGCCGCATGGGACATGGAAATCGAGGTATCTGAAATTATGGATATTGCTATAGACGACAGTGGCGATGTCTTTATTTTAGAGCGCACGAAAACAACACCACCCTTTGGTATTGATGAAGCATCAAACGAATGGCGGGTTCTTAAAGTTGATGAAACCGGACGAATTCTGATGGAGTATGCCTTTGACAAGGATCAGGAAGGGACTTTCAGTTCTCATTCCAAAATGGTAGCCGCGGGTGACGGTGGAATTTACATTCACGGTTCCGTCGCCAATGCGTCAGACTATTATCTGATTGATGAGAGTGTCTATTATTTGTCATCGGATTTCAGCAGAATAACAAGAGTCATTGATTTTGACTATAAGAACGAAGGCCATCAGATTGGCTTTGAAAAAGTGCTCTCCATGAATCTTTTAGAAGGCACACTCTATGTGTACAAGGCTTCTGACGACGACCACGAAGTGGCAGAAGTATATGCATACGACCCGGTTTCCAATACCAGTTCAGAAGTTTATGAAATCACGCTTCAGGATGACAAGAAAATTGATGAACTGCTTATTACAGCACAAGATACATATCTGTTTAGGACCATGAAGGGTGAAGTCTTTATAACTACAGGCGAAGACACACCTAAGAAGCTCTTCCCAATAGGAGAAATGGCGCTGCCATACAATATGAAGTTTACAGAAGATGTCGGCACCTATTATTATGATGCCATTCGCAAACAAATTATTGTAATGGATCCTGCAGGCAAGTCGATTCGCTCAGATGGCCGTCTGGACAAACTTGAAAGCGCCCTTCAGGGAAATGTGAGTCTAAGTGGCATTTCTATCAACAGTAATGGCAATATTGCAGGCTACACGCTCAATCACAGTGAACACGGCGTTCAGGTAGTCCTAGCTAAGAACGGCCAGACAAAGGTTATCGAGCGTTTTTACAATGAATGGGACAACATTCAGAAGAAGGCTTTGATAAGTGGTCTATATGGTCTTCTTACGGGCATTTTACTGGTCGTGATCTGGTCATTCTACAGGAAAATCACTGAAAAGCGCAAACCAGTCCTGCTTAAGTTTTCAATAGTTTTCATACCGCTTATGATTCTTATGAGTGTCGTGCTCTTTTTCCAGACAGATCGACTATTTGGAAAAATGGCAGAGGACGATCTCTATGCAGAGCTTCATCATCTGGCTTCTCTGAAGGCAAACCAGATCAATCTGGATCTGCTCCAGTCCATCACCACACCTTCAGACTTTGGATCGTCAGAGTATATCGCACTTGAAGACGACATCAACATCGACCTTGAACGCTTTAATGTACTCAAGGAAACCGCCTATGAAAGATGGGTTTACGGAGCGCTCTATAGAAATATAAACGGCAGGCTATTCGTTGCTGTAAGTGATTATAAGACTATGATTCCTGCAGATTACATTTATACAGACACAGTATATAAGCTCTACCAGGAAGTTCTTGATGATGAATCCGTTGTCGTCGGAGAACAGTCAACCATTGACGGAGAATGGCTGGTGGCCCTCGCACCAATTCGAGACGCCCAGGGGACCATTGTCGGCATTTTGGAAATTGGAACCGGTAAGGAAACATACAGCCAGTTCATTAGTGAACAGAATAGAAAGCTGCTTACAATCAACTTGGGTTCTGTCCTGATTATCCTCATTATTCTAACGGGCTTTATCACACATCTGCTAAGTCCGCTGAAAACCCTTACGGATTCAGTGCATAAGGTTGCACAGGGACATTGGGGAACTGTCATTGAAGTCGGTTCGAATGATGAAATCGGTGTTCTGACACGCCTCTTCAATCAAATGTCGGTCTCCATAGCTGAATACATTGACAACATGCAAAAGCTCAATGAAAAGTACTTTAAGTTCGTACCTCAAAAATTCTTCGACCTACTTGGGAAAGAAAGCATTCTCGAAGTTGAACTTGGAGACCAGGTGCTTCAGAATATGGCAATTGTCTATATGAACCTGCGAGATTTCTTTAAAACCTCACAGGAAATGGCACCAAAAGAAAGCCTTGATTACATCAATAAAGCCTATAGCGTTTTCGGCAAGAGTATCGCTGAAGGCGACGGTACAATTGGTGCATTCAGGGACTCAGGGCAAATCGGACTTTTCGAATCCATTGACCAGGCCCTGATTTGCGCGATCAACGCAACCGAGCAGATCAGAAAAGAAAATGAAGCCAGCGGTCTTAACATGGTGTCTGGTATTTGCGTCCATGAGGGCCCAATCCTCATTGGCGTTGTGGGAGAAGAAAACAGAATGTCAACGTCTGTAATGTCAGACCGTGTAAATCATGCGGTCTCCCTTGAGTCCTTCGCCAACAGCTGTGGGATTCAGGTTATACTCTCTGAGTCTGCATACAGTCAGCTTAGTGAACCGGATAGCTTCGATCTTAGATTCCTGGGACACGTTCTTCTAAAAGGTGCACCTGAGCCAATTGGCGTATATGACATATTTGAGTCGGAAATCCGTGACATACGTCAGCTCAAACAGGTCAGCAAGGAGAACTTTGAAAAGGGCGTACACTACTTTGAAGAAAATGATATCGATCAGGCACGCAAAGCATTCATCCGAGTTCTCAGAACAAATAGATACGACCAGGCTGCACATATGTATCTGATGAAATGTGAAGCCATTCTAGATAATGATATGGAAACGAGCCGCATCCTTATTGACCTCTCAAAAGAGGTTCGATAAGGCATCGTAGGCATTCCTGCATTTGAATCTTTTGGAGGCGGCATATGCAAAGTTTACTCGAATATATTCTGAAGGTAACAAAAAATGCTGTGCTTCGGCCATTTCGACTGTTGTTCAGGCAAATACGTAAACGACTGTTCTTAAAGAACAGAGTCGGGCGCTTTATTAAAGGCGCTGTTAAAGGTGCTCAAAAATCCGCACTTAACAAGCCCAACTCAAAAGAGGCCTATGTAAAAGTCGGCAGACGTTTTATATCTAAGCGCATGCTCGTCATTACTGTAATTTTACTGATTCTCTTGCCACTGGCAGTTGTGAATTTCCTATTACCTTATGCCGCAGGCAAACTCTATACACCGACTTACACCATCTCTGACAGGCATATCAAGGGGTTTAGCGGAAAAGTGAATCTGGTTTCTGAAACAGGACGTGTTCTCTATAACGGACGTATGGAAAACGGATATGCAACGGGAAATGGCACTCTCTATGATAAAGAGGGACGCATACGCTACCAAGGCGACTTTGAACAAGATCTGTATTCTGGTGGTGGGAAACTCTACAACGAAGGTACTTTGATCTATGAGGGCGCTTTTCTTTCTAATCAGTTTGAAGGAAAAGGCAAGGTTTATTATGAAAACGGCGTACTGGCTTACGACGGCAACCTGTCTCAAGGCGCTTACTCAGGCGAAGGCAAGCTGTATCAGCCTGATGGGACCCTCCTCTACAAGGGCAGTTTCACATCAGGGCTTTATAACGGCTATGGCGTTGAACTGAATCCAGACGGCAGCGAACGCTACGCAGGCTATTATGAAATGGGCAGACGGTCTGGACAAGGGGCACTCTATGCTGAAAATGGTCTCCTGCAATATGATGGGGGATTTCAGAACAATTTGCCTTCCGGTGAAGGCATCATGTATCACGACAACGGACGTGTTCGTTTCAAAGGCAATCTTGAGGAGGGCCATTTTGACGGCTCTGGAAAACTCTATACTCAGGAAGGCCGACTCATCTACGAAGGCGATTTTGACGCAGGCAATTACGACGGCACAGGTCAGCTTTTCAGACCTAATGGTCGAGTGTACTATGACGGAACTTTCCAAAATGGAAAATTTGAAGGTCAGGGAACCCTCTATGGTGTGTTGGGTAATACCATGTATAGCGGTCCCTTCCACAGTGGTGAGCTGGATGTCGTACCGCTTATCGGGCTTTCGCTTGAAGAACTCGGACAGCGGCTTCTCGTCACACCTGATCTGGTTGCATCTCAGGACAATATCGACAAATATGTCATAGACTATCCTGACTTCTATTTCTCAGTTCGCTCCAAAATGGATACAACAGGCCCAGTCATTGACGGCCTGGTCTTCTATGGCGCCCAGGACTATTTGGATATCAGCTCTGAAACCCCAGAAGATGGGAGTCTAACTGGACCGACAGTACAGGTGCAGGGTCCCCAGCTTTCTGCGGACTGGATAAATCCATACATAACCTATGACTGGATTATGGACAAGGAGACACCGCTTCTCGATAAAGATGCCAACTCAAGCTACACACTTGAGACCTATGAGTATGAGGGACTGCTCATTTCGGTAACGCGCAATGCTGCAACCGGCGACATTCTATTGTATGAAATCGGGGTGACACCTGATGAATAGAATCTTTGGTCTAAAAAGACATCCAAACTTGATCAGTATGGTGTTGATTATTTGCTTGGCTCTGCAGTCAGCGTCATTGACGTTATTTGTAGAGCCTGTTTATGCTGCGTCGACTATGACACTGGACAAGGCAATCAGGCTTGCACTTATGAACAGTGAAGCACTTGAAGAGATTGAACTTGATCTCGTTAAGAAGGGCATGGAGCGCCAGCAGGCAGAAGAGGGCCTCAGAGACATCCGCAAAAAGGAATCGACTGTCCGTTTTTCCTTGCTCTTCAACATTGAGTTTCCAGAAACCCATGGGCTTCCAAAAGAAATCGAACTGATTATGAAGTTGCCTAAAATAGACCACGAAATAGATGTTCTCAACCATAAACTCGCCTATACAAAAGAAAAAATCATTTTCGAAGTCAAAAATATCTATTTTGACCTGATTCTAAACGAACGAACGGTTGACAGTCTTAAGCAGCAGCTTGTCAATCAGGAGGAAACGGTTGACCGTCTAAGCAGTGACTTCAGGAAGGGAAATGCCACACAGGAAGATATTGAAGCATCCCAGACAGAACTGGATAACCTGGTCACGCTCGTTGCCAAATCTGAGAAAAAATTCTTTTCACTCAAAGAAAAGCTCTCTGCAAAATGCGGAAGCGATGTCCTGAATGTTTCGCACTTCAATACGGATTTATATATGGCCCAAATCAATAGAAATGATATTGAGCCATTTATTGCCATGGCCAAGGAACGTGATTTTGATTTTTATACCATCGTTCAGTCTAGAAAGCTCTCAGAAAAAGCAGTTGATGAGCTTGTTGATATTTATAGAGGCAGATATGGATCAAAGGTCAATCGTATTATGCCTGAAATCAAAAAGCAGAAGGCCCATAAGGCTAAGTTTCTCAAGGCCTATAACGCAATGCTTGATGACATCGACAGACCATGGACCCGTGTTTTTAAAATCAATCTTCTCTTCTTCACAATCAAGATTCCTTTCAGGTGGTTTCAAGGGGAATACACGGCACTCAGGTATTTTGAGGACCAGAAATATGCATTATTTGTTGCTGTGCTGGACCGGGACAAGCAGCGTGTCACAGAAGCAGCTGCGAGCCTTCAGCTTGAAGAAAAACTGAAAGGTGCCTACGACTCCGTTAAGGAAATGGAGCTTGCATACAGAGAGTCTGTTGACAGTATTCTCAAAGAACAGGACAACTATCAGACAGCATACGAGCAGAACAAGCTTGGTAAACTGACATTTGCTGAACTTGAAACTGCGCGACTTGGCCTGATCAATACAGAACAGACAACCCTGACCAATCTGATTGAGTACAATAAAATGATTAATATGCTCGACTTCTATACGGTTGGTGGACTGAAAGGGAAGCTTGCCGCTGTTGACATTGACAGTGGAAACTATATATCGGGTGACTCCATTCCTATTGTTGAAGAAAGCAAGAAGGACGAAAAATCGGCAGGCACCAAGGAACCAACATGGAATATTATTGTACCTTATACAGAGTATCGATTCAGCTTTGGGATCAGCTTACCCAGCGCTTATGAAGCGACACACTTCCAGTTGACCATGGAAGATGGCCGAAAGATAGGGGAAAGAACTGAAGTGAAAAAGCGCCTTGAACACATGCCGCTTCTCTTTTCAGATACTTCAACCCTCCACCTCTTACTGTACAAGGACAAAGATCTGGTTTATGAAGCCAGCTTTGACGGCACAGATTATTCTGGAACGCTTCAATTAAAAGCCGTAAGCGCTCAGGACAAGCTAGAAAGCAATCTCGGAAAAACCTTTGGCACATACAAGCTTATTGCCGACGATAAAACGGGATTTTCAAGTCTGTTTCTAACACTTGAGGACTCATTTGACGCAACTGGGTTTACGCTTGTTTCAAACAAGGCAACACCTAGCGCGGGCACAGTGGCTGAACTTACAAAGCTGGGCGATCCCTTGCGTGGCCTCAGTTTTGTACTGAAGGACATTGAGGGCTACTATTTGGAATTCTATAAAGATACAGAACCGATTTTTAGAGCCAGACTCCTAAAAGATAGCAGTCTTGAGCAAGGCAGCCTGGCAGTTGAATCCACAGTTGAAAAGGCTGGTGAATGACATGTTGAGCATGAATAAATTCATAAGAGTATGCATATTTGCCCTGATACTGGTCCTAGGCCTTCCCAGCACCATAACCTACGGGGCACTGGCAAGACCCAAATCAAATGAGATTCCAGTCAAATCACTCATTGTCGGGACTTATATCATTGACTTCAAAGCAGTCAGCCCAGCACATGTGGAGACGGCACAGAAAACGGTGGCAAACTCCGGTCAGGACCAGATTTACTACAGGTCCGAACTCACGACTGGGGGAATTTGGTTCAATATTACCAACGGAAGTGGCGTCGGGGACATTATTGAAAGCTCAGAAAATGCTGTGAAGAACTCTGAAATTGATTTGCTGCCTCTGACACACTGGATAAAAAACGATGGGATTGTCTATGAACTGGGCACAGGAAATGCGAAGCTCTTCAGCACCCTTAATCCAATTTCAGACCCCCTGACTTATGATGCCATGCAGCCTCTTGGAACTGAACGGGACAAGCAGGGTAAAATCCTCGAGAACCTGAATGATGAAGATGATGGTTATGGCGTTGCCAAAACAAAAAAAGCTTTGCTTGAAGGGGTGCTCGCTGCCATGAACTATGGGAAATTTGTAGAGATGGATAAGGCGGTTGACGTACTGGACCTCGCCTCAGCAAAACTCCGACAGGACAAGACTATAGAGGATGGTGTCATTCATGCGGTAGATGACCAGCTGACCGACCTGACCATCAAGCGAGAGCTTTTCTATTTGAATGCCCTCATCGCAAAACTTGAGAATGCAGGTGAAAAAGCTGGCACATATGATTTTGGAACACTTTCCGATCAAATATGGACCGCCCACGGAAAGCTCTCAGATATTGTACGTGAGCTTGAAGCAGAGATTGGAACCGCGGAAGCTACAACCCCACTGGAGGAAGCTGCTGAGAAAGCTGCCGAAAAACTCCAGCAGGCAGCACTAAGCGGCGACTTGAACGCAATCACAGAAGCTGCTAAAGAAAAATCCTTGACGGATATGCTGGCACTCGGCCTACCCGCAACTACACCGGAGGGAATTGAAGTACTTGAAGAAGCACTCAATCAGGCTCAGAACGATGCAGTCATTGCTGCTTTAAAGGGCACTTCTTTTGACTATGACAAAGCAAAAGCAATGGGTGAAAGTCTTAAAGTGCTCGATGCCATGCTCCAGGAAGAAACCGATGCCACACAGGAAAAACTGGATAACTGGAAAGACATTCTTGACATGCTACTTGATTCAACAGACCTGGATGCTGACAAAAATGCGCTTCTTGAAAAATACACTGAAGTCCTGACTTCAACCCTCGGTGCTTTACCTGAAAGCGATATGAAACCTAAGCTACTGGAAAAGATAAGTGACGCCATCGCAGGTGGCCAAGAAGCCCTTGCGGTTTCTGCCGCTGGCAGCAATGCGGTTGCACAGGCAGCGCTTGACAGCAAAGAGCAGATAGAAAATCAGCTTGCGGTCATGAACGAGGCCTTTGCAGACGCACTTGAGAATGGGGACCTGGAAGGCGCACAGAAAATATCCGCTCTTTCAGAGAGTCTTCTAGCTCAACTCGATGCAGAAGAAGAAGCTGCACTTGATGCCTACCTTGAAGCCTTGAAGGCAGTAGATCAAGCCCAGGCTATTGTTGATGCCATTCTCGCAGGACAAGCACTCAGTGCTGCTGAAGCTGAGCAGTTAACCGGTGCACAGTCACAAATCGGTACTGAATCAGGCGTCAGTGGGACAGCGGGGGAGACTTCTGGGGCTCAAACTTCTGGACAAACTTCTACTAGCACTTCAGGCAGTCAGGCTACAGGTGGTCTGACTTCAGATGACGCCACAGCGGATGGTTCTGCAAGTGGTTCAGATGCAAATGATTCAACTTCAGGTCAAGACCAGGCAAGCGGAAGCGCTACCAGCCAAGCTGGCGGTAGTGACGCTTCAGGCGCTGACATGAGCGGCGAGGAAATGGGCACAAAAGGAGAAGATGGGCTTATAGCATATTCACCAGTCACCCTTAGTGCTGGCATAGCCCTTCTAGCCGAGGCCCGAAATGCCCTTGAGGCCATTAAAGGCGTTCTGAGTCCAGAAGACCTAATGCTTATGGAAAACTTCAGTGCACTTGTTGATGCTGTTGACGTATTTATCGATGAAGACAATAGAACGCTTGCGGTTTCAAGCATCGAAGCCCTCAGTGCACTCATACCTGTGTTGCCTGACAGTTTCGACGGGACTGCAGCTTTATCAGACCTTATAGAAAAAATGAATCTTGCAAAAGCACAGTCGGCAGCTTCGGGGGATTTAGAAACAGCCCAAGCTTTTGCCGAAGGACAGATGCAGCTTGAAGAAGCCAAGGAAGACATGACAGATGCCGTTCAGGAAGCACTTGTAGCTTTTGAGTCTGCTTCTGGAGCTGTTTCTGATTCCGCGTCAGGTTCTGGAACCGAGTCCAGCACAGGTTCTGCCTCTGGATCGGCTGACAAAACGCTTCCAATTTCAGACACATCAGTCCTAGATGTACTCACCGGAACACTGATCATACATGTTGATAGCTTTATTGATGGCGGAACAACCTACGTCGGTATAAAATCCCTGTTTGACCAGATTGGTGGACAAGCTGTCTGGATCCCTAATCAGGCACGTGCACTTGGTATTGCCAACGGAAAAACCCTTTCTGCAAAAATCGGATTTTCAACTGCTGACATAGACGGTGAAAAGCTTGTTTTGGAATCACAGACTCAATTAAGATCAGGCCGTGCTTATGTGCCATTCAACACGATCAGTGAACATATCGGACAATTTCTGGACAAGAGGTATGACGCCATGCGCGTCATAATCGTACCGCAACTTATGGAGGAATAGTCTATGGGACGCTATACAGTCATTTCAGAAATCACACAATCTATTCTCAATCTGCTTCAAGAAGACCTCGTTCCTGAACCAATTCGGAAGAAAGACCTTATCGGCGCCTGTTCGCCAGGGGACAAGGCTGACATAAAAATCGGACTTCACCTTTATGATGTTCAGGAGAATGGCGAGTTTGTGAGTAGAAACCGCATCCAGAGGGCATCTGACCAGATTCAGTACCCGCCAATGTCATTGACCCTCTTTTATATGTTGACGGCTTACTCAAACGCTGACCCAAGGGAGCGGGGGATTGACGCTCAGCGCGCACTTGGAAGGTGTATACAGTCTCTCTATGACAATGCAATTCTTTCACCGGATAAACTTATCGGATCACTTGCTGATTATAACGAAAGTATAGAAATATCCAGACACAATATGACCTTTGAAGAAAAACAGCGTATCTGGCATTTTCCAAATACACCTTATCAGCTCAGTGTATTTTACAAGGTAGCACCAGTGTATGTTGAATCCTTACGTGTGAAGACCGTTAAACCGGTTACAGATATTGATATTACTTTGAAAGGAAGATAATAATGACACAGCCATTGCCTTTTAGATCAAATATTCATCTGCATGCCGACCTTGTGCTTGAACTCATAGACAATTTCACACAGCAACTGGTACAGCACTGCAGAATGTCATTTATCATTAACGGTCAAATTAAAAGCCCTACCAACATAAAGAATGGGCTCATAATTTTCTGCAATCTAGGCGAAGTACCTGAAAATATTGAAATCAGAAGCGATTTGTACCAGCGTAAAATCATCCAACTGGAAGACTCGGAAGTAAATGATTTTTCAAGCGGCAGCTACGTGCATCGTATTATCCGCCTTGAACCTTCAAATCGATACAACATTCCAAAATGGGCGACTGTCATAGAAGGTCAGGTTGAAGTCGGCCAAGAGCATGTTTATGAAGGCGCAAATCTTCATATTCAAGCTGTCGTAGACAAAATGACCGATCACTACAGAATCAAGAACAATACTTCGGACAAGCCGCTTGTCATGATACATCAGACAAACTCTGAGATACTTTTAGGACGATTCTTCTACGGTTCTGATATGACAATCAAAGACGCATTTGAGCTGATAAAAAAAATTGACGACGGTTATCTCCCTTCACCAGAAACCACACAAAGTCTTGAACCGCATACCCTTTTAACAGAAGTCAAGCATGTCGATCTTGATGATCGTGGACATTTTATGATGGTGCTTCCAAAAATTGAGGCTTCGCTGGCGTCAGTCAAGCTTTACATCCATGGACAAAAGATCGGCGAAATGCAATTTCATACCGGTAAATGGAATGATGTTGGAAAAATTAAAGTCAGCATTTAAAATCGTGTTGGCAGATTGTAAAAAGTTCTTTACAATATAGAGTAAGAAGTATGATGAAAGGACTTAACAGATGCCATACATTGATAAAATTGAAGCCTTTATGCCTTCCAATCCACAGGAAGAAAACGACAAGATGATTATTCTGGAGTATATATCAAAGTTCAGTGATACCATACTTACCCGTGATAACAGAATTGCACATATGACCAGTTCTGGACTAATTTTAAATCCGAGCTTGGATAAGATTCTCATGATTCACCACAACATATATAAAACATGGGCATGGACTGGTGGGCATGCTGATGGCGAGCGTGACATGCTTTTTACAGCTATCAAAGAGGCAAAGGAAGAAACTGGCGTGGTTAATATTCACCCCTTAAGCAAAGAGATTGCCAGTCTCGATATTTTGCCTGTCTATGGTCATTTTAAAAAGAATCAGTATGTTTCGGCCCATTTACACCTCAACGTTTCCTATGCCCTTGTGGCAGAAGAGCAGGAAGCCCTCAAAATCAACGTTGAGGAAACTTCCGGAGTGCAGTGGATTCCGGTACCACAGCTTGACAAGTTCTCAAACGAACCTTATCTGATTGACGTTTACATGAAAATTGTACACTGGGCAAGAAATCAGGCCAGTGGCTCACACAAACGCTAAAGTTAAACAGAAGAACTGTAATGGCTGACGCATCAGCCGATTCCAGTTCTTTTTTAATTCTTAATCAGATAGTAAAGCTACATTTGTTACCTTTTGGACAATACAATGCGCTATGCAATTTCTAAATACTCAAATACAATCTATTGGTTTTATAAATATCTCTAAGATACCTCTTTCTGTTAAAATTTAATCCTGAGTGATTTTGTAGAGTAGGCTTTTCACCTTATTCCAGTGAAAAGGGCCTATACAAGTACTCAACGGAACCTTTACGTAGGAGGAGAATAATGAAAAGACTATTATCACTAATTGCTGCAGGTGTACTTGTTATGTCAGCACTGACTGGCTGTGCGCAAAAGACACCTGAACCAGCAGCACCAGAAGTACAGCAGGAAGTATCACAGGAAGCGGAAGCACCAGCAAGTGAAGAGCCTTCAAACACACTTGATACGGAAGCACTTAAAGAAATTCTAATCGAAGATACTGCCGTAGTCGTAGATACAAGAAACTCTGCAGCATTCAATGGCTGGGCACTTGGAGATGAAAGCCGCGGCGGTCATATCCCTGGCGCCACTCTATTTGATGCAGCATGGCTTGAAATGATTGATGGCGATGATGCTGTAGCTGCCGAGCTGGAGCGCATGGGTATTGCTAAGGACAAAGCTGTGGTTCTTTATGGCTACGGCACAGATAGCGCTTCTGTGCTTGCTCAAAAGTTGTCCGAGCTTGGTTACGAAAATGTGAAAATATACGCTGACGGTTTTGAAGCATGGTCAGCTGATGATTCAAATGAAGTTGCATCACTTGCAAAATATGAGCTTCTGGTTTACCCAGAATGGGTCAACGAAAAAATGAATGCAGGTGAAGTGAAAGTCTACGAAGTAAGCTGGGGCCCTGGCGACAATTACGTTAAGGGACATATCCCAGCAGCTGCACATATCAATACAGACGATTTTGAAGTTGGTCCACTGTGGAACAGAAAATCAGACTCTGAAATTGAAGCAGCAATGCTTAAAAATGGTATTTCAAGTGATACTGCTGTAGTCCTATACGGCGATGACAGCACAGCATCAGCGCGTATTGCATCAATTCTGATGTATGCTGGCGTTGAAGATGTTCGTCTGCTTGACGGTGGCTTCTCAGCTTGGAAAACAGCTGGTTTTGAAGTTGCTGAGGGTGGCGTAGAAGCTGAACCTGTTGCTGACTTTGGCGTTGAAGTGCCACAGCATCCAGAGTACATTATTGATATGGAAGAAGCGCAGGCACTTATCGACAGTGAAAATGGACGCCTTGTAAGTATCCGCAGCTGGGCTGAATACATTGGCGAAACGAGTGGTTATGACTACATTGAGAAAGCTGGCCGTATTGAAGGTGATGTTTATGGCTATGCTGGCTCTGACCCATGGCATATGGAAGACTACCGTACGCCAGCAAACACAATGCTGAACTATGAAATGATCAAAGACCGCTGGGAATCACAAGACATTACTGCTGGCACTGAAAATGCATTCTACTGTGGCACTGGCTGGAGAGCCTCTGAAACATGGTTCTATGCATATCTGCTAGGCTTTGAAAACGTATCTGTTTACGACGGTGGCTGGAAAGAGTGGAGTGAAACAGAAGGTGCTCCAATCGCCACTGGTGAACCTGTGACGGAATAATGTTTAAAAGGGTAATCTCTTTTCTTCTAACTGGGGTTGGCGTCATGCTCATTTCAGGTGGCGCACTGCTAGGACATCTTGCCACAAAGCGCATGGGGGTTCTACGCAGCCTGTATTATCGAAATATGATTTTGGAAAACACACTCCTAAGTACGCTTGGCGAGTCATTGATTGTTATTGCGCTTGCAGTAGCGTATGGTGTGTTCTACAAGCATAGAATCAAATCCAGTCATGCATCCTCAAAAGGGGATATAGGACCGGCTCTTCTGATAAACAGTTTGACCTTTGTTGCTTACGCGTATTATAAAATGAGCGCATTTATGGGCGCACCATGGATCCTGCTGGGAATGATATCTGTAAGTTGTGTTTTTTTAATAAAGAAAATATGAAATACTTAAACTGTAGATTTTTTCTACAGTCTGAGAGTGGCCAATGCCACTCTCTTTTTTGTAAAAACCTCAAAATGATTTTACATGAACTTTCAAGCAATGTGCAAATTTAGTGCAATGCTTTATCTGCCTCATATTATTTGATAGATTACTTTATGAAATAAGGAGTTTTCACCCGTGTATTTACATAGAAATCCATTAAGTTATATAATTGCTGTAGAGTGAATGCTTAATTCTATAAGAGGACAAGGGAGGTGGGCACTGAGTTCGTTCAGTGCATTGACATGAAAAAGTGGATAGATCTTAGAAGTGATACAGTTACAATCCCACCAGCTGAAATGCTTGCCACAATGGCAACGGCAGAGCTTGGTGATGATGTTTATGGTGACGACCCAACGGTAAATGAGCTTGAAAGTTTCGCAGCCGAGCTTCTTGGAAAAGAAGCAGCGATTTTTGTACCTAGTGGGACGTTTGGAAATCAGCTGGCTCTACTTACACATACACGTAGGGGTGACGAAGTGATTTTAGCTTCAGACGCGCATATCATGGCACACGAAGTAGGGGCAGCGGCAGTTATTGCCGGTGTTCAGCTTCGAACATTTGATATTTGTGACAACAAGCGTCTTCCGATTGATAAAATTGAAACTCTAATACGTGTTGAAGACATTCATTATCCTGATACAGGTCTGATTTGTCTTGAAAATGCACTTGGTAACGGCTGTGTTGTACCTCTTGAAGACATGAAGGCAGTTCAAAATCTTGCAAAAAAAAGAAATATTCCAGTTCACCTTGACGGAGCCAGAATATTCAACGGTGCAAAAGCACTGGGTGTAGATGTTAAAGAACTGACTGCTTGTGTTGATACTGCAAATGTTTGTCTTTCAAAAGGTCTCTGCGCACCTATTGGCTCCTTGCTCGTTGGAAGCAAAGCCTTTATCGACAGGGCCAGAAAAATGAGAAAACTCATGGGTGGCGGTCTAAGACAGGCTGGTGTCATTGCAGCCCCAGCAATGTACGCACTCAAGAACATGGTTGACAGACTTGAAGTTGATCACGATAATGCCAAGTATATGGCAAATCGCCTTGAAGAGATTAAGGGCATTGAAATCCTTAAGGACAGACTTGATATCAGCATGGTTTTCTTTACACTTTCACAAGAGGTCATCACGGAAGAGGCTCTTGTGAACGGGCTGTATGAAGCAGGTATCAAAATCAACGGTACAGAGGATGGAGAATACCGTTTTGTGACACATCACGGTGTGACTCGACAAGATATCGACAAAATGATGGACGCCTTTAAGGGACTTCTGTAAATCTTGGAATTAGGTCATTTAGTGTTTTTCTATTAAATTTAGTGTTTTATGCTATACCAGACGGGTTCTTTTGAGCCCGTCTGTATTTTTTTGATGGTATGATCCCCCTTATCCTTCAAAGGTGCCTGCAGGAAAACGTGCAAGTCTGTAAAAGCCCTTTTGCACAAATGAGAATTGTAACTGAATTGTCTTACACGGGCCAGTTCATAAGCTGTATAATAGTGATTGCAGGTTATTCTATAAGATGGAGGCACATATGATTGGTAATAATAAAGAAAAAAGTCGTAAGAGATGGGCAGCATATAGACAGCTGGGTAGAACAAAGTTCATTATTTTCTTTGCACTTTACTTTTCCTTGTCGCTGACACTGATTAACTTCTTCCTTGAACTCGCAAAGTTTGGTGTAACCTCCATGTATACGGCTGTAGTCAGATTTCTAATCTATCTGGCAATAAGTCCGATCATGGCCTATATCATTTGGAAGACTTCAGAAAACAGATATTCGAAGTAAGATATGAAATTAGCAGGAGATAATATGAATAGAATACTAAAAGAACTGAAAGAGTGGGCACGCTCTTTAATCATAGCAATCGGAATTTTTGCACTAATCACTGTATTTGGAGACGTAACACAGGTTTATGGCCAGTCCATGGAACCGACCCTTCACCAGAATGACCACTTGATTTTCAGTAAAATGTCCAGTGCACAGGCTGGCGACATCGTCATCATACAGTCTGAAATTGCACTTACTGAAGAAGACCTGTCTCACATGAACTTTGTACAGAGATGGAAAATCGGCGATTTTAAACCGCTGATCAAGCGTGTTGTGGCTGCCGGTGGTGATGAACTCCGCATTAAAGACGGCTGTGTCTATGTGAATGGCACAGAACTGGATGAAAGCTATCTTGAGAATGTAAAGACTTCAGGTGACATCTATATTTCAGAAATCCCAGAAGGCTATTACTTTGTACTCGGTGATAATAGGCCAAACAGTTTAGACAGCAGAAGCACCAGAGTCAGCTTAATCAGTGAGGCTCAAATACAGGGAAAGGTCCTCTTACGCTTCTTTCCACTCGACGATTTCAGCATGCTCTAATATTTCAAAAATTGTGAAATTAAATTTCAACCCGCTATATTGCGGGTTTTCTGTTATAATAGAATGGCTACGACATTGAGAACAAAGAGGAGATCGATATGTTTAAGCTACTTAAAGCTGCAAGCCAGCTTCTTGAAGAGATAGACTTCAAATGGTGTTTCTGCGGCGGTTGGGCCATAGATTTATTCTTAGGCAAAGAGTCTCGACCACATAAAGATTTGGACATCATGATTTTTCGAGAGGACATCCATAACGTTGTTGGCTTTTTACAGTCGAAGGGCTGGACGATGGAAGCACCGACAAGAAAGGGATTCATTCCTGTTTCATCTGAGGATACCGCATCATGCGAGTATGACAATCTATGGTGTATGAACTCTGCATATCCACTTGATTACTTGAAAGTCGATGAGCAAAATGCTTATAACTTTTATCACTATGACAGAGACGTACAGGAGCAGGTTGATTTCATTGAAATCCAGCTGAGCTCTTGTGAAGACAACGAATTCATTTACACAAAAAATCAGACTATACATATGCCAATCGACAAGGTTTTCTATAAGAGAGATGGTCTGCCATTTCTCGCACCTGAAATAGTCCTGCTTTATAAGTCCAAGTATCTTTCTGCAGACAATCAGAATGATTTTGATCTGGCGACACAGTTAATGGACAAAGAGCAGACAGATTGGCTTATAGATGCTTTAGTTACAGAATACGGCAACGACCATCCATGGGTCGAGATACTGAAATGCACACACTAGGTAAATCAGAATTTACGTTGTAGCAAAAATTAAATGAACATGAATGCACAGGAGCATCTCTTTGAATCAAAGGGATGCTCCGTTTTTTTGCAAGGATTATATAAAGTCTTAAAAATAATTGTAAGAATTCCTATTGACCTTTGTGATATGTTTAAAGTTCGGTTTAATACTATACATGGTTTATAAATATTGCTTAAATGTTCGGATTAGAACGAAATATCATAGATTAACATAATTTTAACAAAGACCATGTTCGGATTGTAATTGACTTACCATTGTGAAACTTAATGCACCTCGCTTTTGCAAACGTTTTCAACTCTTACTATATGCATAAAAAGTATTGCAAACATAGGCGATAGTTGTTATCATATCACTAGGTTCGCAGGGGCGAACTATCAATGTGTAAAACATATAAACATTCGTGTGTATATCCCTGGTAATATGGTCCAGAAGTCTCTACCAAGTCACCCTAAATGACTTGACTACACCGAAAGAACGATTATTGTATCGTCTTTTGGAGCTTCTGTTTTTAATGCAGAAGTTCTTTTTATTGCGCATGAACATTACATGTAACGTGCCGAATGATGAACAAAATCAATTGCTGACGTTTAGCGTATGTTGAATATTTCATTCTCCGAAATATGGGACGCTAGTCGACAGGGACAGCAATTATCGGCAGTGTGCATGCATAAATATGGCGCAGTACTAAAGACCTTACAAACACGTTCTATGTGAAACAGGAAAATTGGAGGGCTAAAAATGAAAAAACTCACTAAGATTGGCGTGTTGCTACTTGCAATGGTCATGATCCTGACAGCATGTGGTGGCGGAGCTACAACTGAAAAAGCAGCAGGGACAGAAGAATCCACTGAAAAGGCAGCTGTAGAAGAAACCGCAGCTGAAGAAACAAGTGCAGCAGATACAACTGTTGGATTTATCTTTGTTGGTCCAGTAGGCGACGGCGGCTGGAGCGACGCACACAACGAAGGCAGACTGTATGTTGAAGAGCAACTTGGTATCAAGACACTTTACAAAGAATCTGTACCAGAGGGTCCAGAAGTTGAAAAAGTAATCGCTGACATGGTTGATCAGGGCGCTAGCGTTATTTTCGCTACAAGCTTTGGTTACATGGATTACGTAGAAAAAATGGCTAAAGAATTCCCGGAAGTTAAATTCCTTCACTGCTCAGGTTACAAGAGCGCTGACAACATGAATAACTACTTCGGCCGTATGTACGAACCAAGATTCCTATCTGGTATCGTTGCAGGTCTTCAAACTGAGTCTAACCAAATCGGTTATGTAGGCGCATTTGAAATTCCAGAAGTAATCCGTGGTATCAACGCATTCACACTAGGTGTTCAAGCTGTTAATCCTGAAGCAACTGTAAATGTAAAATGGACACACACTTGGTATGACCCAGCAAAAGAAAAAGAAGCTGCTAAAGCACTTCTTGACGAAGGCTGCGACGTTATTTCACAGCACCAGGACACAACAGGTCCTCTACAGGCTGCACAAGAGCGTGGCATGTTTGCAATCGGTTACAATACAATCTCAGAAGACAAAGCACCAGACTCATATCTGACTGCACCAATCTGGAACTGGGGCGAGTACTACGCTACACAAATCGAGCTTGCTATGAACGGCGAGTGGACTGCTGAAAATGTATGGCTAGGCATGAGCGATGGTCTCGTTGAACTTGCACCACTTTCTAAAAACGTTAAAGCTGACATTGCTCCTGTAGTTGAAGAATACCAGGCAAAAATCCTTAATGGTGAATTCAAAGTATTCGAAGGCGTACTGACTAAGCAGGATGGAACTACAGTTGGCGAAGAAGGCAAAGCGTTTGAAGATGGCGATCTGCTGTCTATGAACTACTTCCTTCAAGGTGTAAACGGTAAGATTGAAAACTAGTCGGAGTTTAAAAAAATGAATGTCATTGAGCTAAAAAATATTACGAAACACTTTGGTACTGTTACAGCCAATGACCATGTTAATTTTGATCTTAAGAAGTCTGAAATACATGCCATTCTAGGTGAGAACGGCGCTGGAAAGAGTTCTTTGATGAACGTGCTTGCCGGAGTATATCAGCCTGATTTCGGGGAGATCTATATGCGAGGAGACAGGGTTACGATCCCGTCTCCTCGTCATTCTATTAAGATGGGAATTGGTATGATTCACCAGCACTTCAAATTGGTTGAATGTCATACAGTACTTGAAAATATGATAGCCGGCGTTGCTGGCAGTTTCTTTGTCAGCCAGAAGAAGCTGGCAAGGGAAATTGAGACACTATCTGAAAAATACGGACTGAAAATTAATCCAAACGCACGTCTGGACACACTTTCAGTAGCAGAGAAGCAGCGCGTTGAAATCCTCAAGGTGCTGTATCGTGGCGCCAAGGTACTTATACTTGATGAGCCAACAGCGGTCCTTACACCACAGGAGACAGACAACTTATTCGATATCCTTAGAAAGTTAAAATCGGACGGGCACTCCATGATTATTATCACGCATAAGCTTGATGAGGTTATAGCAATAAGTGATCGTATTTCTGTCATGCGTAAGGGCAAACATATCAAGACCCTAAAGAATGAAAACCTGAGCCCACGCGAGCTCACAAACGAAATGGTTGGAAAATCCGTGGAACTGACAATTGACTGTCCTAAGACCCAGTGCGATGATATCATGCTGCATGTTGATGACTTGACGGTCCTGAATCACGATCATCGTGAGGTCCTGAAGGGCATCAGCTTTAAAGTCTCTGGCGGTGAAATTCTTGGCGTTGCAGGTGTAGCTGGCAGTGGTCAGAAAGAGCTTTGCGAAGCCATAGCCGGTCTTGAAAAGATTCACAACGGACAGATTGTCTTTAAAAAGAATAATATTACAGGCAGATCGCCAAGAGAAATTATGGAGCTGGGCATTTCAATGAGCTTTGTTCCTGAAGACAGACTTGGAATGGGTCTGGTTGCAGGCATGGATTTGGTAGAGAACGTGCTGCTGAAATCCTATCGAGACAAGAATGGCATTTTTGTTGACCGTGACTCTGCAAAATCTCACGCTAAAATGCTGATTGACAAGCTCAGTATTGATACTCCAGGCATCCACACACCAGTGCGTCAATTGTCTGGCGGCAATATTCAAAAGGTTCTTCTGGGCAGAGAAATTGAAATGCAGCCTGAACTGATCATCACAGCATATCCTGCACGTGGTCTTGATGTCGGTTCCGCACATAAGGTTTATGATCTTCTCAACGAACAGAAGACAAAGAACAACGGTATCATATTCATTGGGGAAGACCTGGACGTTCTCCTTGAAATCTCTGATAGAATCATGGTCCTTTGTGAAGGCAACATTACAGGAATTGTACGTTCTGAAGACGTCACTAAAGAAGATCTCGGTTACCTCATGGCGGGTAGAAAGCTTGAAGGGAGGGAGCTGAATGCTTAGAATTGCGAAACGACCAAGTATTTCGAAGCATAAGGCAACAGCCATCCGTATTTCAGGCATCCTGCTTTCACTTGTTCTCATGTCCATATTCCTTATAACAATGGACCTGAACCCTTTTGAAGTATACAAAGCCATGATTTCCGGATGTTTCGGATCCTACTATAGATTTAAGGAAACAATCGAACTCATGATACCACTGAGTCTCGGCGCAATCGGTATCATGATCGCTTTCAAAATGAAGTTCTGGAATATCGGTGCTGAAGGCCAGATTCTGATGGGCGCAATGGCGGCGTCATACGTAGCCCTCAACATGCCTGAGACACCAAAACCGCTGCTCCTCATTCTCATGGCTGCAGCATCCCTCCTCGTTGGGGGCTTATGGGCGTTTATTCCAGCAATTTTCAAGGTTAAGTTTGAAACAAACGAAACCCTCTTCACACTTATGCTGAATTACATTGCCATCAAGTTCGTCATTTACCTGCAATATGGTCCATGGAAAGACCCTATGGCACTTGGTTTTCCGAAAATACCAAATTTCGTTGAAAACGCTCTGATTCCAGAAGTATTCGATGTGCATATTGGCTGGATTATTCTTATTGTGATCACAGTACTCTTTTATATTGTTCTCAACAAGACAAAGCTGGGCTATGAGGTTTCTGTAATCGGTGAAAGCCAGAACACAGCGCGCTATGCAGGTATGAATGTCAACAAGGTTATTCTTGTGACGCTGTTCATGTCAGGTGCGGTGTGTGGACTTGTTGGAATGATCCAGGCTTCTGGTGTTGCCGGAACCCTGACTGCTGATATTTCTGGCGGCATGGGATACACGGCAATCATTGTTGCATGGCTATCTCAGATGCAGGTTCAATTTGTCCCTGTAATCGGTATGCTTTTTGCAATTCTGGTACAAGGTGCATCCTACATCCAGACGGCTTTCCAGATTCCACAGAGTGCCGCTGAAATCCTTCAGGGCATCATACTCT
This sequence comes from uncultured Acidaminobacter sp., assembly GCA_963678925.1. Classification (GTDB taxonomy): domain Bacteria; phylum Bacillota; class Clostridia; order Peptostreptococcales; family Acidaminobacteraceae. Next base: position 4,386,182 of record OY787533.1, read on the forward strand.
TCTTTGCTCTTGGTAGTGAGTTCTTCATCAACTATACAATTCATTCCGTGGGCAAGGACACTGAAAACAATACTTCTGACAGTCCTCAAAACAATAAGAAGGGGGTGACTGCAAATGAGTAGCCTATTATTTCTTAGTGCTGCCGTACAGGCGGGCACACCTTTGCTGTTTGCTACAATAGGAGAAATTCTGACTGAAAAATCAGGAAACCTCAACCTTGGTGTTGAAGGGCTTATGCTCATAGGTGCCGTTGCTGGATTTGCAGCTGGTATGGCGACTGAAAGTGTTCTGGTAGCACTCATATCGACTTGCATTGCCGGTGCGCTTGCTGGTTTGATTTACGCCTTCCTGACAGTCACACTGCGTGCCAATCAGGTTGTAACAGGCCTGTCGCTGACTATTTTCGGTACGGGTGTTTCAGGATACGCAGGCAAGTTCCTCATGGGAATGGTCCTTCCTGAATCCATGAAATCTGTATTTGTAAATATCAAAATCCCTGTTCTGGGTTCAATTCCATACCTTGGTGAGGTTCTGTTCAATCAGAACATATTCGTTTATCTGGGGTATGTACTGGCTATTGGAATGGGCATATATTTAGGTCACACGCGCTTTGGCCTCAATCTGAGAACGGTAGGCGAGAACCCTTATGCAGCTGATGCTTCAGGGGTTCAGGTAACGGTTTACAAATACATTCACATTATGGCGGGCAGTGCCATATCCGCACTTGGTGGCGCATACCTTTCACTGGTGTATGTCCCAGCATGGCAGGACAACGTAACGGCTGGACGAGGATGGATTGCCGTTGCACTGGTTATCTTCGCAATGTGGAGTCCATATAAGGCCATTTTAGGGGCCTTCCTGTTTGGCGGGCTCGATATCATCGGGTTCAGAATCCAGTCTATGGATATCAACATTTCACAGTACCTGATTGATATGACACCTTATGTGGTGACAATCGCTGTTCTGATTGTGAATTCTGTTTTCAAAAAAAGAGATCAGTCTCCAGGCGGTCTGAGTGTATCCTATTTCAGGGAAGCTCGATAAGCCAAGGGAAGTGCTACATCATAGTAAAGCAAAAGGACAATTCGCAGGGTAAGCGAATTGTCCTTTTTTACATTAAACAGATTTAAAACAGATTTTGCAAAATCACACTTGACCCGATCAGGCCTTTATTGTCCCAAGGTCCCTAATGGCACATTCTCCAGACCGGTCATCCTGCATCCTTTAGCATCACTTACAAAAGATGCCTTATAAATATCAGGCATTCTAACATGTCGCCAGAATTCAAAATCGATAGCGCTGTCATAATAATTCAGCAGGACACTCATAAATGTGCCATGTGTTCCCACAAGAATTTTCTTGCCCGCGTACTTTTCAAGAATCCATTCAAGGGTTCGCGATCCCCGCTTTTGAACCTCGTTTATCGACTCGCCGCCCTCCAGCTTGAAATCGAAATCATTCCACTGATTAAGGGTAAAGGTATGGAAGTCATCAATAAACACGTTGGACACCTTGCGTTCACGCAGGTCATCATAGAGCTCAATCTCCAGGTCCTTCATATCAGCCACACCTTTAATGGTATCGATTACGCGTATATAGGGACTCGATGCGATTACATCAAGGGGAATGTCTTTAAATGCTTCTGTAACGAGCGGCACAAACTTCCGTCCTTCTTCAGAGAGCGGTCTGGAATAGTCATCGTGTGTATATAGGATCTTACTGTGTCTTACAAAATATACTTCTGTCATTGGTACCTCCAATCAACCCAACAATTTATTACCATACTCCCAAAACATATTATTCTTCATAGAGTCTGCAAACTCCTGCTGGTCAGCCATTCTTTAAAGCTGAAAGCACACTTCAGACCATCCTATTATACAACAAAAGTGTTTTGCATCGTCAAGGTGGTGCTGTTAAAATAAGTTAGTAGTCCATTTCAACCCGTGTTTGTTTCAAAATCCACCTGACAGAATAGAGGTAGCCTGTGAATCAAGAAAGAATCGTACATATTCCCGACGCAAGGGACAATAGAATCATTGTAATAAGTGACATACACGGACATCATAGTCTCTTAGAGGTCATGATTGACAGGCTCGACTTGACAGATCGTGATTTCCTCATAATACTAGGCGACTTCATCAATAGGGGAACCGATAGCCTGAAGACCTATGAATACGTCAAGGCATTATCCCGTCGCAAAAACACACTGGTCATGAAGGGCAATCATGAGTACTGGATGCAGGCATGCTTTACGGATCCCAGTCACTCAGAAAAGCTCCTGGGCTTCTATAGAAAAGGCATGTATGAAACCATTATTGATGCAGTGCTTTTAGAACGCGGCATCGACATCCATTCTGTCGAAAATGGCGAAGTCTTGTCAAAGCTCCTGCTAAAAGAATGCAGTGATATCTTCAGCTTTATAAAAGACCTGCCCATACTTGCCTATACAGATGATCTGGCTTTCGTCCACGGGGGCTGCGAACCTGCCTTCGATCCAATCAAGGACGAAGCTAGGTACTTGAAATTTGACGACTTCAATGAAGTCTCTGTAAGGCAGGACAGGCTTACAATTGTCGGTCATCATCCAGCATGCAATCTCAGACATGACTTTATCTCAAACATGCCCTATCTAAACCCTGAAAAAAACATTCTATTCATTGATGGGGGAATGGGCGTCAAGCGCACAGGTGAACTCAATGCCATCATTCTAAAAAAAGAAAATGACACATATACCTATGACTGTTTGCAGGTCAATGATTTTGAACGAAAAACCATCAAGAGAAAAATCGACTTCAATCAGGAAGTCCCTATTCATATAAACTATCCGGACCGGGACATTGAGGTCATCAGCACAGATAAGGGGAGATCCCTGTGCAGACATCTGTCAAGAAATCAGGAGTTCACTGTCTTCAGCTCGCTTATCACTGAGGAGAATGGAAGAAGTCGTTTGAGCACAAATTACACCAATCATTTCTTCAGTCTTGAACCCGGTGATTTTGTTGAAGTCTGCTGTGCATATGAAGACCATCTCCTGGTTAAGCATAAAAATGTATTTGGCTGGATTCACTCTGACCAGATATGACCACCCAAGTAGTGGGTATAATCTCCTTAGAAAAAGGAGGGGCACCCATGCAAGATCAAAAGAGCAGTTTTCTAAGCGAACTTTTATTATATTCCGGTCAATATGCCTTGTTTTATATTCTGATGAATTTTAGCAAGTCCGGCATGGCCATGTTTCAATATAAGGCGCACACAATCCTATTGCTTGGGTTGATCCTTCAGACCTTCGTGCTTTCCAGGTATGGTTCCAATGTCAAGTACCGCATACTGGGAAGCCTCATATGCCCAATTATCTATACCTTTGTTGAAATCGAGGAGTTTAAGGACTTCATTCTCAACATTGGTCATTTCTTCTTTTGGGGATTCTCTTTATCCATTGGTATTCTCAATGCTGCCAAATTGAAATTCAAAAAATCCATACGCAGCATTTTAGAGTTTGTCACTGTGTTTACGAATGTCATTGTCTTTGTTTTCATTTACATGTACTTCGACCTTATGCTCAGCATTTCAACAGAAACAAATGCCGGCATCGTGGAATACCATCACTATTTGTCTGTACTTAACCTACCGGGTGCCATTTCAGATTTCATTGGAGATCAGGCCCATATCTACATCACTCTGGGCGGTATTATACTTGGCATAAGCCTTGGCCTGAGCCAGCTCCGTGTTTTGCAGCTCAAAGAGCGAATCAACGACCTCTTTGGCAAATACATTGACGCCTCCATTCGTGACAGAATCATAGCAAACAATGGCTATATCGAAGAAAAACAGGAGCTTTGTATCCTCTTCAGTGATATACGCAATTTTACGAACATTTCTGAGAGTGCTTCATCAGAAAAGCTCATAAAGGCCCTCAATGCCTATTTCTCCCTGTGGGAATCGGAAGTCAGCAAACACGACGGTATTATCAATAAATATATCGGCGATGCAGTCATGGTCATTTTCGGTCTTGAAGACCCAGAGTGCAAGGAAACCCACGCAGTCAGCTGCGCACTCGATGTTCTTGACGCCCTGGACAGGCTCAACCGGGATCTTAAAGATAAGAATCTTCCGGAGTTCAGTAAAATTGGGATTGGTATCCATAGCGGCGAACTGATTGTCGGCAATGTTGGCAGTGACAATAGAAAAGAATTTACTGTCATTGGTGATGTTGTCAATACAGCGTCCAGACTGGAAAGTCATACCAAGGAAACCCTTCAGGATCTTATTATTTCAGAAGCGGTTTACAGCCGGGCACATGCTGACATTCAAAAGAAGTTCACTTATCTTGATGCCATTGCACTTAAGGGAAAAAGTATTCAAGTTGATGTTTATACAACAAACGCAGCCAGCAATTGACCTTGCTCTGTGACATTTACATTAAGACTTTCAGCCTGATTTGTCCATACTTCCATATATTATGATAGAATATTTAAAATATTTCGTGCATATTTTGGAAGCGAGGTCACAAATGAGAAAACTAACTGAATCAACATATGTTCTAGAAAGTCCCACAAATATTGGTTTTATCGTTCACAATAATAAAGTTACTTTAATCGACAGCGGGAATGATAAGGAATCTGGTCGAAAAATCAGACAAAACCTAGAAAAAAATGCCTGGTCTCTAAGGGCAATCATCAATACACATTCAAATGCCGACCATATCGGCGGCAACAATTATCTACAGCGAAATGTAGGCTGTGATATCTACGCATCAAGCATAGAGAGCATGTTTATAGAGTCGCCGGCACTTGAGACTGCCTTTCTTTGGGGCGGACTTGAAGTCAAGGACCTTAGAAACAAATTCTTTCATGCCAAGCCCTCAGATGTCACCCATGTCATAGAGGGGGACGCGGAGCTGGAAAATGGCTTGTCCACACTCAGCCTTAAAGGCCACTATTTCAATCAGATCGGAATCATGACGCCGGATAAAGTCCTCTTTTTGGGAGACGCCCTCTTTGGAGAAGATATATTAAAGAAGTATAAGATTCCATTCATTTTTGATGTGCGTGCCTACAAGCAGTCCATTAAAAAGATTGAGGCTACAGACGCTGCATACTATGTGCCTTCACACGGACCTGTCCTTGAAGATATTACAGAGCTTGCCTCGGTAAACATCCAGCTCGTTGAGGAAATCGAATCGGCACTGATCGCCATCATGAAGACTTCAAAAACCTATGATGAAATTTTGAAGGACATATGCGACCAGTATGGCATTGACCTAAATGTGGGCCAATATGCCCTGGTGGGGTCCACCATACGATCCTTCCTGACCTATTTGCACGATGAAGGAAAGATTACATACAGCATTTCAGACAATGTAATGCGCTGGAAAAACACTCAGAATGCCTAGTCGGTAAGCGGGGAGAGACATTATGATATTAAGCGTCAGCAGGAGAACGGATATACCTGCCTATTACAGTGACTGGCTGATTAACAGATTTGAAGCTGGCTACGTCTTGGTGCCCAGCCCCTTTAACGCTAGTTTGCTCAGCAAAGTCATTTTAAATGAAAAGACCATTGACTTTATAGTGTTTTGGACAAAAAACCCCATACCGCTCATGAACAAGCTCCATTATTTCGACACCTATGATTATTGTTTTCAAATAACGCTGAATCCCTACAACAAGACCCTTGAAAAGGAGGTTCCAAGTAAGCGCGAAATCATTAATGCCCTTAAAAACCTGTCTGAGCGTATTGGAAGGAATAGAATCATCTGGCGTTACGATCCCATTTTTTTCACCGATACCATTGATATCAACTACCATTTGAAGTGGTTTTCCTATCTTGCTGACAGCCTGAAGCCGCATGTGCACCACTGTGTCATAAGTATTCTTGACGAATACAGGCATTCTCACAAAGCTTTTTCAGACCACGGGATCAGGGTCCCACAAAGGGAAGAAGTGCACGCACTCTATAAAGCGCTACTTGAAATTGGGCGTCAAAAGGATATAATTATCAAGGCGTGCTCAGAGCCCTACCAGTTCAATGACATCAGCATGCCCGCGTCAAGCTGCATTGACAAGGACCTTATTTCAGAGCTTACAGGGAAGACGGTTGTTCTTAAGAAGGACAAGAACCAGCGCAAGGAATGCGGCTGTGTAGAGAGCATAGACATCGGAGCCTACAATACCTGTCCTGGAGCCTGTGCCTATTGTTATGCGAATCACAAGGCTGTCATAGACAAGAGGAACACCCAGCCCGGAGCCTCTTCTGAAATGCTTTCGGGCACACCAAAAGGGCATGAGAAAATTGTCACACGAAAAAATAAAAGTATTTTTGACAATGCCCTGACTTTAATTGACTTATAGCATATGGAACTTTATATATAGTAGGAGTACAGATTGAAAACGATGGGAAACACTTCAACAGCCAAGCAGGTACCACCAGTCGCAAAAAAGAAGTTCAAGAGGATATTCGTAGAGATTACCAACCACTGTAATCTTTCCTGCAGCTTCTGCCCAACGTCAAATCGCGAGAAACGCCGAATGACCATAGAAGAATTCGAGACTGTTTTAAAAAAGATAGAGGGTCACGGAGACCATGTCTACCTGCACGTCAAAGGGGAACCACTCTCGCATCCGGATTTTAAAAGCATACTGGACCTCTGCACCCTTTACAATAAAAAGGTCAACATTACAACAAATGCGACCCTGCTTGATAAACGCGGAAACGACATACTTAGAACCCCTTCAGTCAGGCTTGTTAATCTCTCTCTGCAAAGCTTTGAGAACATTTCAGACTCAAATGCTTACATTGCCTACCTTGACCGCATTCTAAACTTTGTATCTCAAGGTCTGAAGGAAACAGAGATCCTTTTCGAGTTCAGACTCTGGAATGCAGAGGACCGTATTAAACCCAGCGGACTAAAGGCCATGGACGGATACACCTCGACCATTGACTACATACAGTCGAAATTAGGCAGAAGCATTCCCGTGACAAGTCAAAACACCAAAGGTGTTGGCGGAAAAAGCAGGATTTATTTCAGCAAGGGCATGGAATTTGAATGGCCCAGTCTTGAGAATGACTTTGTTTCGGAAAGCGGAAACTGCTATGGACTCAGAGGGCAAATTGCCATTCTCTCAGATGGCACGGTCGTGCCATGCTGCCTGGACGCAGAAGGGATCATAGCACTGGGGAACATATTCACACAGGATTTCTCTGAAATTATTAATTCAAAGCGTGCACGCACCATAGCCGGAGGCTTTGAAAACAGAAAACTCATTGAAAAGCTCTGTCAGCACTGCAGCTACAGGGAACAGTATCTATAGTTTCAGCTTTTTTATCAAAACAAAACCAGCAGGACTGTGTATGGCATACACGGAGTCTGCTGGTTCTTTTTATTAGATTCTATGGTTTTATGGTCTATAGTTCATGGTTAAGGATGGTTCTGCCGGCCTGTGCACCTTTTAGCATCAGATCGATTCTTCCACAAATCTGATCAAGGCCGACCTCACATATGGTATTCATTAAAGACTCTGCTTTCCAGGCACTTGAAAGATTTTCCCATAGTTTCAGTCGTAGGGGCATGGCACACTCAACCGAATCCACACCGTGCAGACTTACGCCGCGCAATATGAAGGGATATACGGAAGTGGAGAAGGTATGGTCTGCAATGTTTCCACAGCAAGTCACCGCACCGCCGTAATGGGTCGTCTTGATTGCAGAAGAGAGAATATTGCCGCCTACGGTGTCGATGACGCCAGCCCATCTGCTTCTTAACATTGGCTTTCCAGACGCATCGTCAATTTCTTTTCGGTCTATGATGTCGCTGGCACCAATGGCCACCAGCATGTCCTTCTTGTCTGCTTTTCCAGTAGCTGCAATAACAGTGTAGCCAAGCTTCCCAAGTATTGAAACGGCAATACTACCTACACCGCCCGTAGCGCCCGTTACAAGGATTTCTCCCGACTCGGGTCTTACACCGGCATTAATGAGCTTATACACAGAAAGCGCAGCTGTAAACCCAGCAGTGCCGTACACCATGCTTTCCTTAAGTGAGAGTCCCTCTGGACAAGGCACAACCCACTTGGCTGGAACGCGAATGTACTCGCCAAAACCGCCAGCCGTATTCATACCTAGGTCATAGCCAGTCACGATTACAGGATTATTAGCTTTGAACTTGTCACAACTGCTTTGTTCAACATAGCCAGCAGCATCTATTCCAGGCGTATGGGGATAGTTTCTAGTTACCCCCTTGTTTCCAATTGATGAGAGCGCATCCTTGTAGTTGAGAGAAGAGTAGCTTACCTTAATGAGCACGTCACCCTCTGGCAGTGCATCAATATCCTTGCTTACGATTGTACGTTCAAATACTTTAGGTTCTGTTTCACGTATTTCAAGTGCTTTAAATGTTTTTTGCATGTTTAACGGCCTCCTTTTAGTTCGTTATCGAACCAATTGTAACACAAGTATAGTTCTATGTCGAACTATTATTTGGCAAATTGTATGCAAATCGTCAAATTCATTCTATAATGATATTGGACGTAAAGAATCTGAAATGAGGTATTTCAATGAATGACAAGTATATCGTTTACTTCATCAGCAAGACCAAAAAAAAGATGATTGGATTTATCAGCAATCAGTTGCAGGCAAGAGGGCTTACAGACCTTGTGCCGTCCTATGGCAATATTCTGACCGCCCTCTACGACCACGGCGGCACCATGAACATGAAAGAAATCGGCGACCTTGTAGGCAAGGAAAAATCAACGGTTACCGCACTCGTCGTCAAGCTTGAGAAGCTTGGCTATGTAACCAAGGAAAAAAGCCGTGGGGATAAACGCATGACCAATGTCATCCTGACAGACAAGGCGCTTTCGATCCGCCATACATTTGATGAAATTTCAGCAGATGTCAACAAAACTGCCTATAAGAATTTCACACCTGAAGAAAAGACCGAATTCCTCAGACTTCTAAAAAAGCTCAATGGAAACTTTGACGCCTGAAGTCGTTTTTTGCATGTCATAAACCCTACATAAAGTTGGACTTAGTAATATTTGGGTATATAGAAAATGAATCCGTATAGATGAGGTGATGCTCTTGAATAACAATGTAGTTACGCATATTACAACACCAAAGCTCCATAGTCGCATTGTACCTGTATTGCAGGACAAGAACCTTATTGAGCTTCGCATAGACAAATACGAAGAGTTTTTTCATGCCCTGATACATGTCGATCCCAAGCTGTTCATTGTTGAAATCGACGACCTTCACAATCCTTATGTCAAAATTATCCGCATTATGAAGAAATCCGTTCTGACCAAGGATGTCCCCATCGTCGCCTTCTTGTCCAACAGCGATGAAGACCTTATAGAAGCGGTTGCGGAACTGGATATTCAAGGTATCATTTATCCGCCTTATACCGAAAATGTCATTAAGCTTATTCTGGGAAATATGATCAAGCTCAAAAGCTTTCAGGAACTCCGCCAACTCGATCAGGACATGCAGACTGTACAATCTGTCATGATTTCCAGTCTTGCTTCACTTGCTGAATATAGAGACCCTGAAACAGGGGAGCATATAAAGCGGACACAAAATTATGTGAAGGCACTTGCACTCGCCCTGAGAAAACGCGGCCTTTATGTTGACGAATTGACTGATGAGCATATTGAGGCCATTTACATGTCCGTACCGCTACATGACATTGGCAAGGTTGGGATACGGGATGATATTCTTCTTAAACCGGGCAGGCTCACAAAAGAGGAATTTGAAATCATGAAAACCCATGCCGCCCTGGGACACGAAACCGTCATCAATGTCGGAAGTAAACTGAAGAACAATGCATTTCTTGAGTTTGCCGCAGATGTTGCCTTTACCCACCACGAAAAATACGATGGGTCAGGCTATCCAAGAGGCTTGAAGGGGACTGACATCCCCCTTGTAGGCAGACTCATGGCTGTGGCTGACGTTTACGATGCCCTTACCAGCAAACGTGTCTACAAGGATGCCATGTCTCACGAGGAGGCCATGGAGATTCTAAAATCTGGCATAGGTCAGCACTTTGATCCTGATATTGTTGACTGTGTCATTGAACTGGAAGCAACTTTTCGAAATATCGCAATGACTTACAAGGATGCCGACATTTCTGACAATACCTTTATCCATATGGCTGATTTGTTCAGTGACAAGCTCCTCAGAACAATTCTGGTTGTTGAAGACAGTAGGATTGTACGAGAAATAACAAAAAATCAACTGGCATCGATTGGCTTTGAAGTCGACACGGCGAAGAATGGTCTTGAAGGCTTTGAAGCCCTTGTTCGAAAGGACTATGACCTGGTGCTTCTCGACATAGAAATGCCAAAAATGAACGGTTATGAAATGGCGACCAAAATCCTGGAACTCAAACGACATGCCATCCTTATAGCCATGACTGCTGCTGATTTCAACACCAATGTGGGTACCTTAAAGGAATTTGGCATTTCAGGGCTTGTTCTTAAGCCCATTGATTTCAATAGACTGGCCATACTATACACAGAGGCACTGCGTATCCGCAATGGCCGCATTAACGCATAATATAAAGCCTGCTGCAGACTCCAATGGGAGCTTGCAGCAGGCTTTTTTGCATGTTTAAGTCTAGCATATACGAATTGATGGCTTTTAATTTTTTATCATTTGAAGTCTGATTGTCGCATTCGGAATGTTCTGGAAGTGTTATAATTATTGTAAAAGTCAAACAAGATTATCTATCATACATAAAGGACGTGAGACGGTGCATATTATTGACAGAAAACATAAGATTTACGCTTTTTCGCCGGACAACGCGCCGGTGCTGAAAGTTGATTCAGGCGCTCGGGTGGTATTTGAGACAACAGACTGCTACAACGGTCAGCTGATTAGTGAAGATTCACCTCGGAGCACTCAGGATGAAAGCTATGCAAACCCAGCTACAGGACCGCTTTACATTGAAGGCGCAGCGCCTGGAGACACACTTGAAGTCACCATTGAGTCCATAGACCTCGACGCATACGGTATCATGGCTATTGGTCCTGGTTCAGGACCTGCTGGAGACTTCATCAGCGATGAAGAGACACGCTTCATGGAAATAACAGATAACACCATCCATTTTTCTAGCAGCCTAAAGCTTGAAGCCAGACCCATGATTGGTGTTATTGGAACAGCACCTGGTCAGGCCAGTATTTCAACCATTGTTCCAGACGCACACGGGGGCAATATGGATTGTCGTGAAATAAGAGAGGGTTCAAAGGTCTATCTCCCAGTCAATGTGCCAGGCGGACTCCTATCCATGGGCGACCTGCATGCTCTCATGGGAGACGGAGAGGCTGGCGGGTGCGGTGTAGAGGCAGGCGGCAAGGTGACGGTACAGGTCCGTGTCATAAAAAACTGCGATTTCCCGCTTCCTGCTGTTGTCACTAAGGATACCTTCATGTGCATTACTTCAAAGGAAACACTGGACGAAGCAGCGCACTGCTGCGTAAATGACATGCACAGCTTCCTTACAAAAGCTGTGGGCATGGAGAAGAAGGAAGCCAACATGCTGATTTCAGCAGCTGGTCACTTAAAGGTCTGTCAGATTGTCGACCCACTTTTAACAGTACGTATGGAAATACAGCTTAAGCACCTTGAAGCATACGGTTACATCACAGAATAAGAAAGGCAGCTGCCATGATAAGAACAGTGGACTTCGATGCCCCGGTCAATCAGCTGGTAAAATCCCTATGGTATGTTAAAAAGGACAGTCTGGGTGCATCTGAACAGCTTGATATTATTCCGCCCCTGGGCGTGATGCACATTGTCTACAATTTTGCTGCCCCCTATTATGTCATCGAGCATGATCAGCTTGTTCGAGTACCGGATACGGCCCTTGCAGGCCAGTTTAAAAAGCCAATAAAGGTCAAATACGGCTCCAGCTTGCATCAGCTGGGGCTTACAATTTCACCAGCGGCGCTCAGCATCATATTCAATCAGGTCGGGGGACTCTACTCAGAAACCATGGTGGACTGCGCTCAGTTTACATCCATGCAGGCGCTTCACCAAACTGTCAAAAGCGCATTTGCAGATGAATCTCTGGATTTGGATACACGGCTTGAAAGTATTACAGCCTTTTTCAAGAACTTTCATCACAGTTTAATGCTGTCAGAGAAAAACAATACAACGTTCTCAGAGCTGTCAGCAATACTTGAGCATATAGAGTCCTCAGAAGACATCCTTGAGGTTGGCAGTTTGGCGGAAAGCTTCAGCTACTCTGTAAGTGGTCTTGAAAGACTTTTCAAGAAGCATATCGGACTTACGCCAAAGGTCTACTTGGACATTGTACGTTTTAGAAAAGCCATGCTTCTCGATGATCCGACCAGTCTTTTTTATGACCAATCACACTTTATCAAGCAGTGCAGAAAATATACACTTAAAATTCCAAGAGCCTTGTCGGAATCGGAAGAGCTGACATTTATGCATGTGCTTGGCCTTGATTCGGATGAAACACGCTGATTTTTTACAATAAAACAGATTTAAAGACTTGTATACTCTTAATGTGGAAGGAAAAGCATACTGCATTAAGGAGGTTTACGTATGAACAAGATCATACTCTACTATTTTTCAGGAACCGGTAACACGCTCAAAATCGCAAGACACATGCAAAACATTTTCAGGACAAGGGGACTTGACTGTGAAATCTCCAATATGGAAACCGTCGATGCCAGTGCGGTTCAAGACGCCTTAGCATCGAACCCGATTTTTCTTGGTCTATGTTTTCCTGTAGCCATTCAATCAACTTTTCCACTAGTGTGGGACTTTATCAAAGCACTGCCAGAAACAAAAGGTCAAGCTGTTTTTATGGTCGACACCATGGACGCTTTTTCAGGCGGCGTTGTCGGTCCAATGAAAAGAATCCTCAAGGAAAAGGGATACAAGTGCACGGGTGCCAAAGAGCTTAAAATGTCAAACAGCATGCAGACCAAGGCTGTTTCCTTACATGAACTGGAAAGGAAGAACGCACGTGCTGTTTTAGAAGCCGAACGCTTTGTGTATGACCTGCTTGAGGGAAATACACACTGGAACAGGGTCCCTATTTTATCAGACTGGATGCGTCAAATATCAGCCAAACGAAAAATTTGGACGCAGACCAGCCGCAAAATCACAGTGGAGCACAATCGCTGTGTATTATGCAAGCGCTGTCTGAATAAATGTCCTGTTCATGCAATATGTATGGAAAAAGGCCATATCGATATTGACCATTCCAAATGCATCAGCTGTATGCGATGCGTTCATCAATGTCCTGCCAATGCATTTTTAATTGGCGGAAAAAGGGTATATCAACAAGAGAATGGTGTTCTAAAGAAAAGTACATGGGAAAACTAATGAAATAAGATCTATGACATGCAAGCATAGGGAAAGGAAGGGGAATGAGACTTTTTAAACATGGACTGCGAGGAAAAACAAGCATACGTATAGCTGTACTTCTCATTATCATGCTTCTTGTTACGGCAACAAGCACCTTTGCCGATGCGGCTCCAAAGCCTTCCCTGGATATTGAAATTGAAAACTTGGAAGGCGCGCATTGTCTTGTCGACCTGCTTGTAAAGCCCTCTGACGACCCCCTTAATGAGCCCTGGGTTGAGTATGAAGGCAATATGACAGAGGCTTATGCCTATTTGAAAAACTATTCAGAAGACGGGTATTATGCCGCTATGGCTACAGGTCAGGAGCGAATGAGCGGATATTTTGAGTCCACAATTGTCGATGGGGTGGCGACTGTGAATTATGGCTACATGATCCCAAGCACATTTAAGATCATCGTCATCACAGATACAGGCGAAATTCATGTTTCCGATGAAATCCAGCGGCGTTCATTCAATTCTTACATGACCTACGATGTGAAAAGCGGCAAAGTTAAGGAATCTACTAACGTCATTTTCTTCCTGCTTATGTTTGCAGTGACATTTGCCGTGACCTTTATCATCGAAATGCTTGTGCTTATACCGTTTGGGCTGAATACTGGACGACACCGAAAAATCGTTCTAGCTGTCAATGCAGTTACCCAGGCCCTGCTGTCGCTATCCCTATATTTGTCGTCTTACTACCTGGGACTGATTTTCACTGCAATTACACTGATTCTTATGGAATGCCTCATATTCATTGGAGAGACAATTACCTATACTATGAAATTTGACCATGAATCCAAAAGCCGTAAAATCCTTTATGGACTATGTGCAAATCTTGCAAGCCTGGTACTTGGTCCAGTATTAATAATCATTCTGTTTTCTTTCTAATCAGCTTTTAATTCACCTCTAATCGCCCTAGGGTATGATTTGACTATGGATATTCAATTACATTAACAAAGCGAGGGACATAATGAAACACATGAGAACACAATTCATCACAGGGCTTTTTGTTGTTCTGCCAATCGGACTCACTTTTTGGATTATTTCAAAGGCATTCAACATGCTCGATTCGATTATAGGGAGTACCCTATACCGAGTGATTGGGATGCGCATACCAGGTCTTGGGCTTATTATCATTCTGGCTCTGATCTATGCAATAGGCGGTATTACAAGTAACTTTATGGGCAAAAAGCTGCATGACTACCTTGAGCGTCTTTTCGAGAATTTGCCTATTATCAAGACCATTTATATTCCAATCAAGGATATACTCAAAAACTTTGCCAACGATAAATCAAACAACTTTAAAAAGGCTGTCCTCGTCACTTATCCCATGGAGGGGAGTCACAGCATTGGTTTCATAACAAAAGAAAAGGTTGAGTTTGACGGAGAGGTCCTCACATCCATTTTCATACCGACGACCCCAAATCCGACCAGCGGTTTCCTCGTCTATATGAAACCCGACAAATACACGGAACTGGATATTTCTGTCGAAGTCGCTCTGAAATCCATTATTTCTCTGGGCTCTGTTTCACCAAACGTGATTATGGCACGCAGCAAGGTGGTTCAGACCAAGTCATAGTATTTGTTAATTATTTATAATTTTTGAAATGTGTATACTGTATATTTCACGAGCCTTTTGAGAGCCACATTGAAAAATCTAGGCTTTTCAATAAAGTCATTTTTTCACACGATTATTGTATATGATGTACTTACAAGAACTCAGTTTTGTCAATATGTTTCTGAAGTAATTTTGTAAAATTTTTTCATTGATTTTATCATAGTTTACGCTTATATTCTACTTACAAGAATACATTTAAAAGCCAGTCTCAGACTGAAACAGAGCGATTTAGTGTATTTTATAACGACCAACTTTGAGGAGCGATAGCTATGGTTAAAAAAGAAGTTCTGAATATACTTGCAGAACAAATCAACACAAATGTATCTGAACTTTCAGCAAGGATGTCTTTATTTGATGACTTGTCACTAGACAATGATGAATTCCTATCAATCTGTTCACTTATTGAAGACGCATTTGATATTGAGTTCGACGAAGCATTCTTTGAAGACGTAGATACAATTCAGGACATTATCCAGTACATCGAGGACAGTATTTAGTATTAAAAAGGTGATTAACGTGAATAACAAAGACGATTTTACAACATTTGATGACTTCGCATTTCAAAAGCAAAAGAACAAGAAAAGATACGAGTCAAAGCAGAAATTCAGTCATGACGACGATTATGATGATGACGACTTGTTGGATCGTAAAAGACGAAAACACATGAAAAAATCGAGAAAAAGCAGCGATGAATACTAATTAAATATAAAACTTCAAGGGACTCTTTCAGAGTCCTTTTTTAATTGTGTAAAAAAATTGCACTTCCTAGACACCTAAAAAGGTGGGGAATGAAAAGGGTTCTCAAGCGGCGGGTCAAAGGTTCATTCTTTTCTTAAACCGTCTTTGATACCGTTTTCACAATTCGGGGTTTAAATCCACTTTCAGTATGTTAAACTGATATGTGTGAGTGAATGACGAAGCTTTTAACCAGAAAGGACAATTTAAAATGAGAACTCCGATTAAACCCCTAATTGACTTTGCAGACCTGAGCAAGCTGGACGTCAGAGTTGGGACAATCAAAACCGTTGAAAACATCAAATCATCTAACAAGCTTGTTAAGATGCAAGTGGATTTCGGCGATTTTGACCGTCAGATTCTAGTTGGTATGCAGGGGGAGAGGGAAGACACACAGGAAGTCGTTGGACAGCAGGCACTTTTCATTGTCAATATGACACCTAAGAAAATGGCAGGAGAACTGTCAGAGGGCATGCTGTTTGATATCGGTTACGAAGATGGAATTGTTCCTGTACTTGCTACACCTGAAAAACCAGTACCAAATGGTACACGCGTTGGTTAAGTGACGTGAGCCGTCAAAAAATCTGATTATCGTTTTTTCAGATTATCCGGCTAAACAAAATACGGATTGTCAAAAATTCCTATATGGAATCTTTGACAATCCGTTATTTTTTTTGCCTTTAAACATCAAGCATATAGGCATACTCACCAAAATCCGACCTTAGAACAGCCTTTCCCGTCTTGCCCAGCTCGTGCTGGATGCTTTTCATTATGGTTCTCATACTGACCATTTCACCTTCTGCAGCGGCTTTGAAGGCTGAGGACAGGGCGATGTTCTTGATATGCCCGCCCGTCAGCTCAAAATGCTTGGCGAGAAAGTCAAAGTCTATCTGCTTTGAAATCGGTGTATGCTCCGGATAAATACGATTCCATATGCGAAGCCTGGAGTCTGCGTCCGGTATTGGATAGTGGACAACAAACCTGAAGCGTCTTAGAAAAGCCGGGTCAATATTTTGCATGAAGTTTGTCGTCAGAATACTCATGCCCTCATAGGCTTCAATTTTCTGGAGCAGGAAGGCGGTCTCCACATTGGCGTAGCGGTCATGGGAGTCCTTCATTTCCGTCCTCTTTCCAAAGAGTGCATCCCCCTCGTCAAAGAGCAGAATCGCACTGCTGCCAGCCGCCTCATCAAAGAGTGCGCTGATGTTCTTTTCTGTCTCACCGATATATTTGCTTATCATCTGTGACAAATCCACTTTATAGAGCTCAAGGTCAAGCTCGCGTGCTAAAATCCGTGCACTGAAGGTCTTGCCCGTTCCGGGCGGTCCTGCAAAGAGTACTGCAAGGCCTGTCCCATAGGCCAGATGCTCTGAAAATCCCCATTCATCCAGCACCAGACTCTTATATTTAACGTGATCGCATATTTCATTAAGTACCTGTATGGAGCTTTCAGGCAGGACGAGTTGCTTCCATGACCCGCCGCCATCTATACGCTGGGCCCTTTTATTCAGGCTATGGTTTAGCTGATTTCTGCACGCATGATGAAAGGTATGCGAGTCAATCAGTTCCTTGCCCTCAATCCGAGAGAGCTCAATGGCGTCCTGAACCGCGTTCTCAATCTGATCCGGTGTAAACTGAAACTTTGACGAAATAGAGGTTAGGTCCGCACTGGACTGCTTCCTGCTTTTCAGCAAATGATGCTCAAACAGCGATTCACGTATCTTTCCACTTATGTCCTTCATCTCAATGCGCAGGACAGTGAGTGCATGGTCTGGTCGAGTCAGTGGCGGCAAAGCCTGATTTGAAAGAATAAAAACAACCTTTAGAAACGGGGCAAGGTCTATTAGAAAATCTTCGAAAAACTGCCGCAGCAGTTCATGATGTCTTTCAACATGACAGTTGGTCAAAACGAGTACGGCCTGATGCATAAGCAGAATCTGCGAAAGCTGTTTTAAGGCCTCCATATAAGGCTGCTGTCCGCTTTTCAAAATCTGCTGTAGCCGGTCCATGCTCAAAATGACCGCAGACTGACCATGACTATGACAATAGTGCTTGATTTGTGACAGCCTGCCAATACCATCATTGCCATGCAGGTTCATCACAATGCGGCGTTTTCTCCCTGCAGGCAAGGACTCAAGATACTGTGCAAGCTTCTTCTGAAGACTCTGATGGGCCATTAGGGGCAGGGGTGTTTCATCCGGCAGATAGAGCCTGATAAAGTCCGGAAGTACAATTGCCTCAAGCTCCGAATCCATTAAAAAGTTGACAATCGGTCCCTGGAGCTTGAGCTGCATGGAGGACCGGTTTGAATCCGCTTCAACAAAGAAGTACTTCATCAGCTTGCTGTCCCCATAAAACCTTGTGAGATTGCGCATATAGGCTTCTGGGGTCTGGTCATAAATTAGACAGGCTGTTTGAACCGTCGGGTACTTCCAGGACGTGTAATCATTAAAATAACCAAATATCTTTTCGTATTTCCTATCGAGTTCAACAGCAAAACTCAGAAGAACGACAAATCTTTCAAACCGGCTGAGTTTAAACACGCTGTTCAGATACTCCATGGGAAGAAAAAGGCTTGATCCGTCGTAGGCCTCCTCCTCAAGTGTCATTTTTCGCCGCTTATCAATTGCTTCATATATGGATTCAACCGTGCTGGGCATGTCCTTTGACAGACTGCCTCCGCCTGCTGATAGAACGGACTGCTGAAGCGCAAAAGAAACATCTGCCTCAGTAATCTTGGATTTTTTAATGTGCTCCTTTCCAGATGTATGCATCTTATCTGTAAAAACATCCAAGTAGCTGCTCAAATAGCTGTCGATCCAGCGCAAATGATGCTGGTAGTATTCCGCAGCTGAGCGGTATGGCTGCACTCCCATAGGGTTCTCCTTTCATCTTTATAATCACTTATTAACATAGATACGCACTTTAGCCGCATTAAAACAGGACTACAGCCCAATTGTGACATTTCATATTTAGAAATCTTTATATAGTTTGTATGAGTCGATGAGTATAAGTAAAATGACGCAAACTGGATTTTTTATGTGTATTGGAGGCCGACTGCATGGATCGTTTTCATGAGAATCCCAAACCTTATTTAAAGCGGTCTCCAACAGTAAAGCCCGCCGCGGCAAACGATACATTTGCGCATTACAGAGCTAAAACAGGTCACGATGCCAGATTCGGAAAAGCCATGCTGACAGCACGCATCCGCGATTTGAACACAGAAACGGAGTTGGGACAGACTGCCGATGAACAGCATCCCATTACCGTAATCAGTCCAAGAGCTGACAAGCGCGCCATGGCAGACACCCATGCCAACACCGTTGACATGAACAGGGCCTATAAAAGACGTTTTGGCGGCAAGTCCCATTATAACGATATCGACCGGGAGTCTGTATTGCCGGACATACCTAAAAATGAAAGCTCTTTCAAAATGAAACGTCATCTGAAGCGGGTCACTCAGGACAATTCCGGTAAAGCCGAAGATTTTGAAACGGCCATGCCCTTTATGAATGACAGTGCAGAAAAGGAGACCATTATGAACCTGAATGAAAGGCTCATGGAAAATAGAGCCGATGCCACAATGCATCGCGGACGCGATCCAACTGTGGACAGAGACTACAGCGCTACCATATCTGAGCTTGAAAACGAGCGCAGTGAACATCAGCAATTGGCTCACTTAAAATCTGAGAAGCAAAAAATGTACTTCAAACAAATGGAGCGGGTATGGGAGCAAATGCACCGAAAAGGAAAGAAAAAAGGTGCGCTCTTCCCAGAAGGTACAATGCTCGATGAAACAGCCCAACAACCCGAACCAAACGTTGAAGGAAAGGAAGGGGTGAAATCCGATGGGGTGGAACATATTCAAACGTAAGAAAAAAGAAGAAAGTCCTGTAACATCACCTTCAGCACCAGAGCAAGAACCTAATGCAGAAGCCCCCGAAGAAACACCAAACTCAGAAATGGAAGCTGAACCAGAAGCTGAACCAGAAACTGGGCCAGAACCAGAAACTGAAGAACCACAGAGCGATGAAAACGAATCGCTTCCAAATGCACCTGTTCCTGACCCGATTGTACAACAGGCCGAGTCAACGGCGGAAGCTGTTGAGGAGGATGTTGAGGAAGAGGCTAATCCACCTGAGCAGGAACAAGCAAATGCACCTGAACAGGAAGAGGCCAATCCGCCTGAGCAGGAACAAGCGAATCCACCTCAGCAGGAGGAAGCCAATCCACCTCAGCAGTCTGAAAGTCAAGAACGCGAGGAAGAGCAGCAGGAGGAAGCTCAAAACCCAAATGCTAAAAAGAAAAACATTTTTAAGAGAACATGGTCAAATCTCTTTCCGACTGAGGATGAGAAAAAGGCTAAAGAAATTGAAAACTTCTCGAAACTGAACGCCATGCGCCAAAACTACGCCAGTTTTGACAAGGACGAGGTCAAAGGTGGTTTTCCCGTTGAGGCATTTGGCAAGCTCGGTGAAACCTTTATTACAAACGAACTCAATGTGGGTGCCGAACTGGCCACCGGTGGTCTTGAGGCCATCATCAAGAGTGAACCGCTCTTGGGACTGATCGGCGATGTAATCAAAAGCTCTTATACGCTCCTCAAGCGTATTGTCCTCGGCATTAAGGACTACATCAAGGGCAGCGGTGAAAAGAACGAAGATGGCAGTAAGAAGGGTATGTGGCAGGCTTTTAAAGATGGCCTCAGCAATGCCAAGAATCAAATTCTCAGTCTGGGAGATGAAATCCTGGGTGCTGTACCTTTTGTACGTTCCATCTATTCCGCCATCAAGGCTGTTGCTGAAACCGTGAAATTCTTTGTAATCAACTCGACGCGTAAGCGCATGAATGATAATCGGAGAAAATTCAAGGAGAAATACCGCGATGAAAAGGATGGGGACGAGTCCCTTGTTCAAAAATCAACGGGTTTCATTTCACGGGCTAAACGCTTTTTCCGTATTAAGAAAACGGATGTCACCGTCAACAAGGACCTGGTCAAGAAACGGTACCGCGGAGGCAGTGGCACGGGCGAAGCGCTCGATGCAGCTAAGAAAAAAGATTATCGCCAGTTCCTTATTGACGAGAGACTGAGGAAGATCAATAAAAGACGCCAAATTGCAAAAGCCAAGGACGTTGGGTCAAATGCTGTGGATCTCGTTTCAAATGTCCTGTCCGATGTTTCATTCGTTATGACATTTACAGGACCAGGCGCAGTGAGCAAGGCCATCATCGACAGCGTCAACTTTGGCATAGGCATGACAAAAACCGTGCTGGATGCCACCATTGATTCTGCTGATGCAGCCATGATGCCTGAAAGAAAGGAAAAGGCCATCGAGTACACCGGTATTCTCCTAGAGCACATTGGTGAAATGTCACCGTTTGACCAAGAGAACGAAGATGTCATGGAAGAGTATGATCATGTTGAATCTGATTTGGATGCAACGGGTGTCGATACGAAGGATCTTTACAAGAAAAATGGCAAGAAGAAGGAACAGCAAGGATTGCTCATTGAAGCACTCACCGATTAAGGAGGAATTCCATGATTGATACCTTTCAAACAGATGACCTCATCAAGCTGGAGTACCTGAGTCGAAAACTGTCGGAAATCGACATCGAGTCCCGTGTGCTTACCAAAACAGAAGAACTGGGACTGGGTACGATGATCATCGCTCTCGACAATGATTATAAGGACCGTGAGCAGATGGTAAACTTAGCACTCCTGCCAAGGCCAGATGATGACATGGAACATATTAATCTGATGCAGTTCTATGTGGAGCTGCCTGAGCCGCTTGAGCTCACCGCAGACAATAAGGTGAAAGATCTCCTCACCGAGATCAACGCTCGAATGCCCATTGGACATTTCGGCATCAATGACGAACGCGTTTACTGCAGGTATGTCATGGTGCTTCCAAATGGAGATATTCTCAATGAAGCGGACATAATTGAAACTCTTTTCCTGTTTGCCGATATAATCGGAGTTTTTCAGGAGATGATAGAAGACTTGGCATCTGACCGCAAATCGCTGGATGCCATCAAAGTTGAATTTGCATTTTAATCAATAAACGATGAAGGGAGGGACTGATTTCAGATCATTGATCTGAAGTTGGACACGTATGGCAGAGTATTTATCACCCGGAGTATACGTTGAAGAATTTGAAATGGGGCCTCGGCCTATGGAAGGCGTTAGTACCAGCACTTGTGGTTTTATCGGTCTAGCGCAGCGCGGTGCGGTTGTAGGTACGCCTGAACTCGTAACAAACATCGCCGATTTTAGGAGAAAGTTTGGCGGATACCTGTCTGAAAACCAGTTTGGTGTTTACAGATTCCTGTCTTATGGTGTTGAGGCATTCTTCAACAATGGCGGATCAAGAGCGTATGTAATGCGCGTTGCGCCAGAAGATGCAAAGATTGCCGAGACAGAGGTAGCCGGAGACCTGACTCTTAAGGTCATGGCAAAGAATCCTGGTGCTTGGGGCAACGACGTCCGCGTCAAATTCTCGCCTGCAAGCAAGGCAAAAACACAAGTTCTTGAGCTTCAGGAAGATGGAGACAAAAAATCCTACAAAGTAAAATCAGCTGTAGGATTCAATGTGGGAGACGTTGTCATGTTTACGGACGGCGAAGCAAGTGAATTTGCTAAAATTGCTTCAGCTGTCGAAAACGTTCTCGTATTCGAAGCGCCTTTTGGAGCAGATGTTGTCGATACAGACCTGCTTCCAAGCAAAACTATCCAAACATGTGAATTCAACATGGAGGTTGGTTATCAAGATCTTCTCGAATCTTACGAAAATGTTTCACTGAACGTGGCTGCATCGAACTTCATTACAAAGCGTATTGCTAAATCTGACCTGATTGAAGCTCAGATGGAAGGCGATGTTGAAGATGCTAAAGCCCCTTATGAAGCTTTAACAGGCACAACAGAAGGTACATACATTTTTGGACTTGATGGCGGCTTTGACGGCACTGCAGACAATGTAACATCTGCAACCTTCATGGGTTCTGACGATGGACCTGGAAACCGTACAGGCATCCAATCATTCCTAGAGAACGAACAAGTAAGCGTCATGGCAATTCCTGGCGTTACTGATCCTAACGTTCAGCTTGCGCTGATTGCACACTGTGAAAACCAAAAGAGCCGTTTTGCAGTTCTTGACATGCCTGTGACTGAGAAAAAAGTCGGCGATGTCATGAATTTCAGAAACATGTTCGATTCGGACTATGCTGCAATGTACCACCCATGGCTGGAAATGTTCGATCCGCTTGATAAGCGCAATATTTACATGCCGCCATCAGGAGCCATGGCTGGAATCTATGCACGTTCTGACAATGAGCGCGGTGTCTTTAAGGCACCTGCCAATGAAGTTGTTCGTGGAGCTGTGGGACTCAGTTCACTTTACGGCAAAGGCGAGCAGGACATCCTGAATCCTAAGGGTGTCAATCTCATTAGAACATTTACAGGACAAGGCATCCGGGTTTGGGGCGCAAGAACAGTATCATCGAATTCACTTTGGAAGTATGTCAATGTCCGCAGACTTTTCATTTTCCTTGAAGAATCCATTAAGGCTAATACCAACTGGGTTGTTTTTGAGCCAAATGACGAGCAGCTTTGGACGAGAGTTAAGAGGACAATCGAAGTTTTCCTAACCGGTGTATGGAGAAGTGGCGCACTTGCAGGCAGCACTCAGGGTGAAGCATTCTTCGTTGACATTGGACGTACAACAATGTCTGAGGACGATATTCAAAATGGCAGACTGATTTGTGTTATTGGTGTAGCACCAGTCAAACCAGCTGAATTTGTCATCTTCAGAATTGCACAGAAAACCAGCGAACAATAACAACAATAACTCTTAGAAGGAGCGTGAATATCTATGGCTGATATGAAACACCCATATCGGAATTTTAGGTTCCGTCTTGAAATTGATGGTCTTGAAGCCGGCGGTTTTGCTGAAGTCTCTGGTTTTGACGCATCGGTAGACGTAATCGAGTACCGTGAAGGCGACGACGTGACTACGCCACGCAAGCTTCCAGGACTCACAAAATACGGCAACATCACTTTAAAATGGGGTACTTCAGACTCTATGGTGCTATACGAATGGCTTCAGGGCTTTTCAGACGGCACTGGCATCGAGCGTAAGACTGTAACTATCACAGCGATTGACGAAGCTGGCGATGATGCAGCATCATGGCAAATGATCAACGCTTGGCCAGTCAAGTATACGGCACCGGACTTTAATGCGACGGGTTCAGAGGTTGCAATGGAATCCATTGAAATCGCGCACGAGGGTCTGACTAGGTCCGCTTAATAAAAATCTATGGAAGCGGGAACTCGTAATGGGCTCCCGTTTCCGTAATATTGGTTATATTGCCTTGAATTTGGATAAATCTATAGATAGAGCATCAACCCGTTAAGGACTTTCAACATACACATCTGTTAACCGCAATCACAAAGGGGGAAATCCAATGCCATTCCAAACAGAATATGAATTCGAACTGCCAAAAGGCTATATTGATCAGCAGGGCAATATGCACAAGCGCGGCATCATGCGACTCGCAACAGCTGCCGATGAAATTCTGCCAATGCGCGATCCGCGTGTACAGCAGAACCCAAGCTATCTGTCCGTCATACTTCTCTCACGGGTCATTACAAAACTGGGGGAAGTCGGACACATTGACACGAAAGTCATCGAACGTCTTTTTACCGCTGACCTCGCATATCTGCAGGATCTTTACCAACGTATCAATCAAATGGAGGCGCCTTCGTATCCCGCAGTTTGTCCTCAATGCGGACACGAGCACGACATTCCTGTGGATTTTTTCAACTTAAGGGGATAAGCTGCTATCCCAAGGCTCAGATTTATGAGGAAATAGCCTTCATAGCTTATTATTTTCACTGGTCCCATGAGGAAGTCATGCAAATGGACCATCTGGAGCGGCGTAGGTACTGTGAACAGATTTCCAGCATAAACAAGAAACTCAATGACACACCTGACAATATTTTTGACGTCTTTTAGCAGCAGTGTCAGGCTTTTGGCCATGAAAGCAGAGGTGAGCTATGGCAAAGATTGATAACCTAGGCGTAACGTATCGCTATGAGGTTGAAATAGGAAATTTCAAGGGCAATTTTTCCAAGGTCTCCGGACTGGAAGGTTCAATTGAACTTGAAGAGTATCAGGAAGGCGGGGTCAACTCCCATGTCCACATGCTTCCAAAGCGTGTCCAGAGCGGTAAACTTGTACTGGAACGTGGCGTAGGGGACCTTGCACGTATGATCAAGTGGTTCCAGCACATCAAAGAGGGAAAGCTTCAAAAATCAAGCGGCACCATAAAACTGCGAACTGAAGATAAAAAGGTTGTTCGTACCTGGGAATTTCAAGACGCATTTCCGACCAAGTGGACAGGACCATCCCTCAATGCGCTCGGCAGTGAAGTCGCTATTGAAACTCTTGAAATAACCCACTCAGGCCTGACAGAAAAAGCTTAATGAAGAAAACGATAATAGACGCGATTAATGAAAGTTTGAATAGAACATGATCCATAGCTTTACCCATATGGACACCACACATACCATGACAGAACAAGGCAGGCGCTTATGATTACATACAGACCCATCATTCGTGAAAATAGAATAATGACACATGTTCTCGTAAGACCAGAAATGTCCTTGTTTTCCACATGGATTATGAGTCGTTACGGCTTTTCGAGCGCTTTTTTCCGTCCAGTAGATATGTATTTTTTAGAGCTGATGGGGCTGGGGGGATCAGATGAACCCCTTACCTATGAGCAGGATCTTCATGCGTACAACAACTACAGTCAGATCCTTAATCTGTCTGAACACACACAGGTCATCCAGCATTATCATACACACGAATCTTCCGTGGTTCATTCAGCCGTTCAAAAGCTGTTTGAAACCTACATTGAAACGCCGAGACTTCATTTTTCAAATAGAAGCCTGCATGCTACATCTGTTCTGAGTATGCCAGTCCACACACTGAACAGCCTAAGGTACTTCAATGACCGTCAAATGCAGTGCGCCCTGTTCACGAAACAGCAGTATCTTCAGCTGTTTGAAAAAACAGTGTCACACCATGAATACGGTTCAAGAATATCCGTGTTCAATAAGCTGTCCGCACTCGAATCGGCTACTCAAATGCCGCAAGCAGAACCCGACCAGTCGGCCCAGGAACCAAGGCCGGATAGCAGGATACCTGACGCTTACAGACAAAACGAAAAACACCCCGCACTGCTGAGTGTCTTTGACTGGGAGTCTGCATCTTTTAGCTTTGCACAGCTCTATTACAATAAGGCCTACAGATCTTCATTCAGCAGCACGCGCAGACAGATGCGCAGTTTTGCTCTGACAAGCCCTACAATGCACTATGGTTCCTTGAGCACTGCCAATTATCTGATGTATGCCAAAGCCTATGCAAGCAGGTACTATAAGGCTCAGAAGCATGCTGTGCCGAATGCACCTTCACTCTTTGATCAAGCGGGTGCATTCCTACCTGCCATCAATTATTTGAAGACGCTGCAAACCCTAGTCAATACGCTGTCAAAGGCAAGTACAGATCAACCAGCATCCTTAAACCAATTGTCTTTAAGTCCAGGCTTTGAGAGTAGAAATACCCAGACTATGAAGACTGTACAATCAACAGATGACTTCAACTCGCTGCGTGCGGATTTTGTTCAGAACACATGGTCGCAGGTTCTGGAATCCTTAACAGATGCCTATACCAGCTACACTGCTTATCCATCTGTATTCAACCAAAAGGTGCATAGAATTTCGAACAGTACACACACTTCAGAAGAAAACGCAGCGTTTGCTCAGCTTTTATTACAGCAAAATGATTTTCAACCGTCTAGAACCGAACACGTCATTTACCAAGGTTCGGCGCAAAGTCATACCACCACCTCATATGCTGAGATGGCAAGCACACGAGGACTGATTCATGAAATTGCAGAAGTAGCCAACAGATACCTAGAGCACGATTTGATATTTGCAGACTCTGCAATAGATGAGAAAACGCCAGCATCCCAAAACAGCAGTGACTTCAATAAACTGAATGTCTTCGATTTGCATGTCGTTGACACACTCGTGCAAAAACTGAATGCAAGTCCTGATGTTTTTTCAAGACATGACATATACAGGCTTCTCACGTCTTCCTCATACACCCTTGAAAAGAGGGCTATGAAGTCAATTGAGAACACCTTAAACATGCACAAGCGGCTTGATTTTACAGTGCAAGCATTTTCACATGCAGCAGCGTCGAAAGATCATCTTTTCCAAAGCGCATTTTTAAAAGTCCATGATTTCTTGAACATACTGCTTGAAAAAAGGCTCATGCAGCATCCCGCTTTAATGGGGTCCGATTTCGTAAGTCCTCTTTCAATCAGCACAGATTTCACAAGTCTTTTAAGTGCGAATGCACTTTTAAATAATACAGCAGGCACACAGCCGACTGTTGAAAATGCATTTCTAAATGCGTCTTTTAACATTTCAAGCCAGCACACACTGGGCTCAAACATATTTAACCACAGTGACAACCACTACATGCTGCAGCTGATGCATAGGGTTCAGCTGGAAAATGAACCACATTTATACCATCACCAGCACAAGTACAGTCTTGATGGAACCCCCCAGGTTTCCCAGCGTAAGCAGATTCATATAATCGACAAAACCGATCAGCAAAAGCAGTTTAATCGAAAAGAACAATACACATTAAAGCCTTCGCACACTCAAGCAATTGCTTCACAGACACAGGTCTACGAAAAGGCACTGACCGAGCTTGAGCTACCTGCCTTCAATGTTTTTGAATTTAGAAACAAAGTCCATCAGTACTTTGAAGCATGGGCAAAGGATGAAGTCCAGCTGAGGCTGACAGCCTTACAAGCTTCACTTACTCAAATTGAAAGCAACCATGAGAACCTGGCTTTGAAACAAGACAACAAAGCCTTGATTTCCATGTTTACCCAAATACAGAACACTGCGACGTACTGCAGCATACCCGCCGACATTGTACACGGAATACTCAGGCACTACTTACATCAAACAGCCTACTCAGAGGTTAAGACAAGCCTGCTTGAGACTTCCATACAGAAAGCAGTCCTAGGGTATTCTGATTATCAGTCATTGTCAAAATCACTGAATTTCAGCAGTACCCTGAATACGATTATACCGCTGCCGATTTCAGAATCTCTGAGTCGTGTACTTACTAATAATTCGGTAACCTCCATGCGAAACATGCACACAGATTTGAAATATTTCAATCTGAACAGACCGTTTGTTGCACAGCGTTTCGCGGGGTCGATTGACGAAAACAGGAAGGGCGTCACACAATCTGTTTTATTAGAAACTGAATCTTTAAGTGCGCTTTCCGTTTCTGATGGGTTATCTACTTCAAATAGATTTTCCAGTTCCAGCACTTTTTCCGACACCTATTATGGCATGATTCTTAGCGAAGTTATAACCGGCATCTTAGATAAGCGGACTTTATCTAGCGCGCGCACAAGTTTTCAAAATGACTTGGAGCGCAGGGGACTTTTAAGCGTTCATCCCCTTGATGCCTTTAGAAAAACCTCGCATCAGAACAAAACGATCCTGCATCTACTCAGAAACAGGACCACAGAAAATGTCCTTACAAGACATGCAATCTATAGACTCAAAGGAGAAGTAAATAGAGAAATTACAAATAAAATCAAAAATACGCAAGATTTTAAAGACTTTGCCGAAGACACCAGAAAGGATAGCAGAAGGGATACAAGAAAGGATTCTACAGTTATGGCTTCTGCAGTTAAAACTTCCAATGCGACTTTTGTCAATGAATCGGATAATAATTCGATCACAGCATTAAACAAGGATTCTGTACTTAAGGGCCTAATGACTCAAGACGCCATCCATGTCTTAAGCACAAGTTATTTGGACGCTTCAAGCAAGACTTTAATTAAAGCTTCACGCGACACCATCATGCAGACAATCCATACGGTGGCAACTATGCAGCTGCAACATGCACATCCTAGAAATCGCCGTGAAAATGTCCGCTCTAAAACAGATTACAAACCTGATTCTAGAAAAGGCGCAAGTGACCATGAACTTGGCAAGGCGCACCTTGTCACACACACAAGTTCTTCTGATGCTCGTGAATCTACTTATATGGCTTCTTACACGGCTTCATACACTGACCGTCTAAGCCTTGTTTTTAATGACAGTCTCTATGAGACACTCATGCGCAAGACACAAGAGACCCTGAATACACTTAGGGGGCAAGCCGGTGAAATCAGCGGCCGAAGACCTTTGTATGACCACACACGTGACAAGGTCATGACGACTGCAGGGCTGTACCCATCAAGAACCATACTCTCAAGCACCTTCAGAAGCACAATGCAGAGTGGGGTCACACGTATTTTGCTGGGCCTGAAAAATCAAGACTACACAGAGCTGCAATTGCCAAACACCATCAGGCAGCAAATAGAGCGCATAACCGCGGACCAAGTCCACCTGCTCAGTGCTGACATCCTACAAGGAATCGAGCCCGACCTCCAAGAGGTGGTCAATCAAATCACCAAGACGGCGCATTTGGGAAGGGTTACATCACCTATAGCACTGCAAACGCCTGAGATATTACAAACATCTGATGCACGCCAAATAAGCAAGGCACTCCAAACAATCGAAACACTTAAAGCAGATGAAACACCACAAAAATTCCACAGGACTCTACTTGAAACAAGTATTTTGACACAGGGGCTTCAAAACGTCTTGACGACACACGAAAACCACCTTATAAACCAGCTTAAACGCCCACTCATACACGCAATTATTAGTCGGTTGGAGTCAAATGTCACAACAGCAAACCCTAGTTTTACGCGCAGTGCCAAAGCCTATAAGACAAGCTCAGAAAAGCACTCACAAGCATACCATGAAAGCTTTGAAACACTCTCCGAGGTTCTCGAGAGCCATGTGAACAGAGAGCTCAAGTATGCTATTAAGAGGGTTTCCCTTCACTCAGAGCTTTATGCAAACCGGGAAACATCTCAAAACACGCAGATTAGAACTGGAAAAAAAGCCGGAAGCATGAATAACATTCATCTTCGCACCTTTTTTGACCCCCCTCAAACGGCAGCATTTACACGGTATTTTACTAAGACCATTACAAAAAGAAGGGACAGCGTGCAGGCAAAGATCACAGAAAATAAGGCATCACAGCTGGATGAAAGCATAGGTCCAGTCATGACCCTTGAAACACACGAAATCCCTTCAAAAGACAGTGTTGTTACGGGCAAAGAGACACACATGATCAAACGTATGATTTCGTCTGCCAAGGCCATGACTCAAATGACAAAAACCACGCTCGAAGAAATTGAAAACAGAAATATACGTCCAGTACAAAAGAATTACACCAGCCAAGCGCAAGCTCTCATGAAAAAAATGCAGGACAAGCCGCGCGAACGGCCTATGGAATCCATTGAGATAACCAGCACGGATTTGAAAACGCCAGAAGCGCAGGACATCATGCAGCCTAAAAGCGTAATGCCAGAAAAGGCATCCCTTGAAACCGTTGATATTGATGCGATTTTTGAAAAGATATACAAGAAGTTTGAAAAGCGTATTTCCTTCGAAAAACGTCGCAGAGGACTTTAGAAAAGGCTATCGTACATAAGACCATACAATTGAAGAAATCAGGTGACCCATATGGCTCTAAAAAAAGCTGAACTTCAGATTATTGGAGAGAAGAAGACAGAAAAGGTCAAAGTCCTATTCAATCCAAACGAATACAAAATCACCAGCGCCAAAAAATTCAAATGGATACAGCCTGTCGGCGCCGAACGGCCTATCAAGCAGTATGTTGGTTCCGAGGTGCCCCAGCTTGAAGTCGAGCTCTTTTTTGACACTTACGGAACACCGCAGCCCGAGTCCAAGAAAAAGGATGTACGGACCTACACCGAAAAGGTCATGGCTGCCATGAAGGTAGATGCAGGACTGCACCAGCCACCTGAAGTGAAATTCGTATGGGGCTCGCTTAATTTTCAGGGCGTGCTGACCAAGGCCACTCAGACTTTCACCATGTTTCTTGACTCAGGCAAGCCGGTTCGTGCCAAAATAGCCATTACACTGGAATCGGTGGATACCCTTGAAGCCCTCATGAAGAAGACGCCGCTTGAGTCTCCTGACAGAACCAAGCACAGGGTTCTCAAGCAAGAAGAAAAGCTCTGGCAGATGGCTGCAAAGGAGTACGACAATCCCGGCGAATGGAAGCGGATTGCAAAAGCCAACAGCATTGCAAACCCACGCGTTCTTTCAAGCGGAACACGCATTAAGGTGCCGAACATACACGAATCATAATCAAGGGTCCAACATCAGAACATGAGCTAAGGGGGGTGCACAATGGACAAGGGCGCCTATAAGATCAGTGATCTTTCAAAAAAATACAAGGATTTTTCAGTTCCAACCCAGGTCATCAAAATAAAGGGCAAGGATCTGGCGAGCGCAGGAGTTGTCGCTTCAAGCCTGAGTGTCGAGCTGAGCATACAGGATTCTGCCAATGCCTGCACCTTTGATATTCTCAACGCCTACGACCTGAAAAGTCGAAGCTTCAACAAGGATTGGCTGGATAAGTACTTCTCCCTGGGCAACATCGTCGATGTGGAGCTTGGATATGTGGAGACAAAGCTGGTCTATAAGGGGTATATATCCCTTGTAAGTGCAGACTTTTCTGAGTCTGAGTTCCCCAAGCTCTCCATAGAGTGCATGGATGTCAAGGGGCTCATGATGCAGGACATCAAGTCCGAAAAAAAGGTCTATGAAACTTACGGCGATGCTGTGAAGAAGATTTTCAACGACTACACGGCACTGGCGAAAAAGCTGGAAATAGATAAAACACCCAAGCTTGAGCATCCCATAGAACAGAATCGGCAAAGCGATTACGACTTTGTGCTCGAAGTCTCCAAGAAACTGAATTACGAGTTCTTTGCCCTGGGCGATACCGTCTACTTCAGGGAACCCCGTAAGATTACAAAGCCGATTATCACCTTCGAGTGGGGTCAGTATATCATGTCCTTTTCAAGGGATATCGGGCTCCATTCCCAAGTCAGCGAAGTCATTGTTCGCGGCTATGATACGAAAAATCACAAGGTCGTTGAGGGGAAGGCGGACAAGGTCAAGAAGGCAGGCAAGGGCAAGAAGGAGGCAGATGGCGTCACAACACTCCTAAAAGGCGCTAAGGTCACTATAATTGATGAATCCATTACGACCGCTGAGGAAGCAAAAAAAAGAGCCGAAGCCGAGCTCGACCGACGAAGCATGAGCTTTGTCACCGGGTCAGGAACCTGCATAGGTATTCCAGAGCTGATTCCGGGGCGCTACCTCCAGCTAAAGAATTTCGACCCGACAATAGACAACGACTACTATATAACCAGTGTGAAACATGCGTTTTCCGATAGCGGTTATACAACAACCTTTAAAGTGGCGGTGAATGTGATATGAGTTTAATCGATCTGTTACAACAGGACAGCAATAAATCTGATGACAAGATGTATGGTCTTACACTTGGCATCGTTACCAATACAAATGACCCGGACAACCTTGGCAGAATTAAGGTTCAGCTCCTCCTGCGCGATACGAGCGATAACGAAACCGATTGGATCCGTGTTGCGGTTCCTTTTGCAGGGAAACAGATGGGTGCCTATTTCATTCCCGATGTGAACGATGAGGTGCTTGTCGGATTCATTAACGGCGACATACATAAGCCCTTTGTGGTAGCCGGTCTATGGAACAAGGACAATGCGCCGCCTGTTGGCAGCGAGGACGGAAAAAATCTGACGAAGATGATTAAAACCAAGTCCGGTATTGAGGTCATTCTGGAAGATTCAGAAGACGGCGAATCGTCCACTGTTGATATCAAGACTCCCAAAGGCATGCACGTCACCCTCAAGGATAAGGATGAAGTCATTCAAATCGCTGACAAGGGTGGAAAGAACGGTGTGAAAATCGATACCAAGGGCGGACAGATGAATGTGACCGCAGACAAGAAAATCACTGTAAAATCTGGAGGTTCTCAGATCGTACTCGACGGAACCGGTCAGAAAATAGATATCAAAACGACAACACTCAGCATCAAGGCTGCGAAAATAGACATAAACGCCGATGCCAGCATGACCATCAAGTCCGGCGGACTTCTCAACGTCGAAGCCGGCGGCCCTGCGAACATCAAAGGCGCTATTGTAAAAATCAATTAGAAACTTAACAAGTCATTCAACACGTACATCAAAATGGTCAGGTGATGATATTGAATCAAAAGTTCACAGGTACTGGTTGGCGATTTCCCGTACGTCCAACCGAACAGATGGGACACATGGAAGCCGCACAGGATGAAGCACTCATACAACAGTCCATTCGTATGATTGTGATGACCCGTAAAGGCGAACGCGTCATGCGTCCGGAATTCGGATGCGATATTCACGCATATGTTTTTGAAACCCTGGATTATACCAACCTGAAACAGATGGAGCATGTGGTTGAAGAAGCCCTGACACTTTGGGAACCCCGCATTACAGAAATCGAAGTGACTGCACAGGAGCATCCTTCCGAGGAAGCCTGTGTCATGATTGAAATCAACTATATAGTACGTGCGACAAACAATCCGCACAATCTCGTATTCCCATTTTACTTGACAGAGGGTATGGAATAGCTGGAGGCACTTATGAAGCCTAAAATCATAGATCAGAAAACTACAGACAAGCTGCTTGATAGAATAAAAACGCTTGCAAACAGCTACACGCCAGATTGGCATCCGGACATGAAAAATCCGGACTTTGGCAGTGCGCTCGCGCTCATTTTCAGAGACATGTACATCGAGCAGATAGACCGCGTCAACAGAACCGCAGACAAACAGCGCCGTGATTTGGTGAATCTCCTTGACCCAAGTCCAATCCGGCCAACCTCTTCCAAGGGATTTGTCAGCTTTCTGCTTAACGAAAGCGCGCTTCAGGGCCAGTTTATCGACAGTGGTTTTCAGCTGCTCTCAGAGAATGGTGAAGACTCTGAAATCTACTTTGAGACGGCCAAACCCTTATATATATCAGATGCACGGATTGTGAAGTCCTTTGTATACGACCATGAGCACGGCTGGCTTTCAGCACACTTGGCACATGGAACAGGTATTGACTTTCCACTCTTTGAAATCGACAGCGCACTGAATATCAACAAAGCGGGCTTTACCCTGAGTGACAGCAAGTGGCTTGCCCTTAGGGAGGGTATGACCCTTGGTCTCGATTTCGGGACCTCGCACGATATGGACACACGCCGTCTTCTTGAGGGACTCTCCTCAGAAAACAAGGCGCGCTTTACACTTGAGTACGGAGATGAAACCCACAGACTGCGCGCGAGCGTCTCTGATGGCATGCTCTATATAGAAGTGCCTGAAAAAATCCTTATGTCAGGCAAATTGACATGTACATTTCTTGATTTGACTTATTTTAGGGATATTGACATCACGCGGCTTAACTTGCATGTAATCACCCATGCCATGGCGCCGCACGCGATTCTCAATAACGATACACCTATAGAAATGAGCAGAAAGCATAAGGCCATTCTGCCCTTTGGTGATACCTTCAATGTCTTTGACACCTTCATGCTGGGCGACAGTGCGTTTTTCTTTAAACCTGGCGCTGAAATCAACCTGAGCTTTAAGGTCAAGACCTTTCTCAAATCCATTGAGCAGGTTGGCGAAGAACCCATTGTCAAATGGCGTAACATCATGCATGAATCAGAACTCAGGGAACCTGAGGCAAAGCGCATTCGCATTGACACCCTCACTTGGGAATACTGGAACGGGAAAGGCTGGATGACACTTCAGACGAATGGACCGGCACAAAGTATTCCAGAGGATGGCCTATGGCAGATTTCATTTACCTGCCCAGACGATATTGAGAGCGCGGTATTTGGACCTCAGGAATACGCATATATACGGGCTCGAATAACCAAGGTTGAAAACGCCTTTGCATCAATTGGGGATACAGCTGTTCCTATGTTCTATTCTGTAAAAATGCAAATAGACACCAGACATCAGCCTCAAGCACCCCAAGCCGTGCCCGAAGCACTCGTACTCATATCTAATCTTGAAGAACGGGTGTTTGAGCGTAAGCATATAGGTAATCAGGAAATAGAACTGGTGAGCCCACCGGATTTGGATCTCTACAAGGCCGTTTACATAGCGCTTTCAAAACCCCTTGACAAGGGCCCTATCCGTATAGAGGCAAGCCCCGTCTTTACTGAAAGCTCTGATACAAAAGCCCTCTATAAACTACAGTATCACGGTGTAAAGAGCGGACGAGAAGGCTGGCACGACATGCGTCATGAAGATGAGACAGACGGCTTCACCGTAAATGGTCTTATAAGTTTTATGGCTCCTGGTCTTATGACACCCGCTCAAAGATTCAATGAGCATATGTTCTGGATACGGATTGTTCCCATCGGTTCGGAAAACGGCCTTATCCATCCGCAGAAGTACCACAGAAATATCAATCTGCGAATGAATGGTGTCAGTGTGACACAACAGGAAACACTGGAATCGGAGTATTTTTCCACAACGTCAATTCAACCCAATACCAGGCTCACACTTTCGCGGGCGCCGCTTCTTGACGCCGAGGTCTGGATCAACGAGCTGGGATACGTGAGTGAAAGCTCTGCAGCTGAGCTTAAAAGCAACTGCCCTAATGACGTGCGCATTGAACACGATAAGAACGGCGAGCGCGCAGGGGTCTGGATCCGCTGGAAACAGATTGAAAGCTTCGCAAACCCACATTCAGACATGCGTGTTTATACGCTTGATATTGAACAGGGCCTCATTACATTTGGCGATGGCAAAACAGGCAAAATTCCACACAGTGAGCTCGAAGAGTTCATTGAAGTCAAATACAGACTGGGTGGCGGCATAGAAGGCAATGTAGCCGCTCTGAAAATCAATAAGGCTGTAATGGGAATTCCATTCCTGGAACGGGTATATAATGGAAATCCGATGTGGGGCGGTCTCAGCAGCGAATGGAATGTCACTGCCGAGAAAAGAATATGCAATTTTCTACGCCATCGTGGCATGGCTTTAAGCGTATCTGATATCAAAGCCATCGTCATGGCAAGCGTACGGGATGTCTATGACATTCAGATTTCAGGAAAGGACGGCTTTCTTAACATATCCATACTGCCCAATACCTTTCCTTATCAGACCAGCCACTTTTATGAAATAAAAAGCCGGGCGGAGCAAGCCCTTGAAAATACTTTGTCCCATACGGTATGCACGCAGCAGCGCTATGACATCAAGGCACCTGTTCACGTTGCCTACAGCATCAATATGGATGTTGCTGTGACGCTGGCAAGTGACTACATCAAAGCCCTGAGTTCCTGGCAGGAACGTCTGGACGCTTATTTTCACCCGCTTAGCGGCGGCGTTGTGGGAAGAGGCTGGAAAATTGGCGATTTACCTGACCACACCAAGGTGCTGACTGACCTTAAGCATATGATGGAGGGAACAGAACGCATAGAGAATGTCATGATTCAGCGGCATATCGTTTCCGGCAACAAAAAGATCCCACTGGGAAGCAAATCACTTCCAAAGGACCTGAATCTGGCCCATGCCATTCCTGTGAGCGGCAGCCATGATATTCGCATAAAAATTCAGAATGCATAAGAGGTGTCATTCATGCTTAAACAAAAGCGACTCGACGACCAAAACTTCATAGAAATTGCGAATCGTTCCAGAAGGCTGATTCAAAAGTACGCACCTGACTGGACCAATGAGAACGCATCTGACCCAGGTATTGCAATTCTTGAAATGCTTGCATGGCTCAAGGACAGCATGCAGTACTATATGGACCAGAGCCACCTCATTTCAACCAGTGCCTACATGGACCTTCTCGGAATTCACCCAAGAAGCGCAGTGCCTGCTGAAATGATTGTCCGGGCCATTGCTGGCAAGAGTGCCTTTGAGGACAACTCGACGCTCAAGCTGCCTGTACGCTATCCATTTACGGCTGACGAAACGCCATTCGAGCTGGCTGACGCTTACGAAATTCAAAATACTAGCCTGCGTGCC
Source organism: uncultured Acidaminobacter sp. (assembly GCA_963678925.1). GTDB lineage: Bacteria > Bacillota > Clostridia > Peptostreptococcales > Acidaminobacteraceae. Next base: position 4,422,988 of record OY787533.1, read on the forward strand.
ATCTACAGCTCAAATATGGACTTTTCACGCAAGGCTGTAGACTTGTCCAGTGCTTTTGATAATAAGGCCAAGGCTTATCCATTTAGTCAGACGCCTTATATAGGCGCATGCCTGTATCTTGGCTTCGACAATCTGGACAGCGGCCGGCTTTCAATGTATTTCAATATGGAAGATGATCCTGAAGGGTTCAGAAATCCCTGCGATCTCAGCAATATTCCATTTGCAAAAGGCGTATGGGAGATTGCAGATCCAAGCGGGGATGAGGTTGTCTGGCGCCCGCTTAAGCTGCACAGCGATGAAACCCACAACTTCATGGAAGACGGCATTGTGACACTTCGCCTTGACGGACCCATCCATACATTTGGACTTCTTAAGGGCGAACTCGCCCTCGTCTGGCTGCGGTTTAGAATTACACATACCAGCTATGACCGGGCACCGGTCTGCAAGAATATCGTGCCAAACGGCATACGGCTCAAGCAGCTCAAAACCCATGCCTACACCTTGCCGGTCTCATTTTCCGATCTGACTGATGAAAATGAAATCATGCTTGAACATTTCATAGAGGACGGCGCCCAAATACTCCTGCAGTCTCTGGAGGGGGAGATTTACCGTACCTTGAAGGACTCGGACTACTCAATGATTCAAAACGATGACGGAAGTGTCCGCATCCGATTGCTTGAAACAAATGATTTCACAGACAGGCGCATGCGACTTGTCATCGGTCAGTCGAGTGCAGGCGGGATCAATATCCATCCAGTGCGTGGTCTTCCCTTTGACACCATTGAAAGCGCTTTCGACCACCTTGTCTTTTCCACTGTTGAAGTTGAGGTGAACGAAGATTATCAGACGGATATTTGGCATAGTTGGAAACCGGTTCGACACCTGTGGGCATCCACGGCATCCAGCCGCCATATTTGCCTTAACCCTGAAGCGGGTACTTTTGAATTTGGGAATAACGAAATCGGCGCACTGCCAGACCCAAAAGAGCAGGGCTTTAGAATCATCAGTGCCTCAAGTTCCAGGAACGAATTCGGCAATGGTCATTACACCAAAATTCTGCCATCTGTTACACAGGAGCAAGTTCAATTCGAAGCACTTACACGTGCACGCGGAGGCAAGCGGGAAGAAACGCCAGCCGAAGCCATTGACCGTTTCAAAGCATCCCTTATGGTGCCAGAAATACTGAACAGCAGGGAACATATTGAGCGGGTTATCAAAGCCACACCTGGATTGGCAATTCGCGATGTGTCCGTTCTTCCTGGAGAACAGGCAGGTAAAAAAGGGCGTATTGTCGTACTATCCAAAACATTTGAAAAGCAGCCACAGCTGCCTGCCGTCTACCAGAAGCTCATTGAGACACGCATGGAAGAAGCCCGTCTTATGACTGAAAGCTGGACTGTTAGTGGCCCTGAATATATTGAAATCACAGTTAAGGCTGAAATCATCAAAGACCCTGCGGTGGATTTGTCACGAAAAGTCATTGAAAACGCAGTTCGAGAATTCATAGAACCGGCATATGGAAAGCGGTTCGGAAGACGTTACGCATCATCTAGGCTCATGCGCAAAATTGAAAAGCTCAGTGGTGTAATCCGTGTATCCAGACTCAACATACAGACAAAAAACGGCATCTGTAAAAAATCTGACGGGGATATTCAACTTCCCAAAACAGCCATTGGGAAACTGACAGCCTTCGATCTTCAGATTCTAAACAATCAAGGGTGGTGATCCTTTTGCAAAAGGACAAGAAATTCTTCAGTTTGAACAAACGGCATGATTTTGAAAAATGTGACATGATCAGTATGTTCGCAGACCATAACGGTGTGAAGCTGATTGAAAATACCAGTAAGGGAACATGTATTCTGAAGCCCCTTGACAGCTTTGAGAAGGGCATGGTCTGGGACCGGATTTCCATGCGCGGCCTTGTGCCGGACGGCTCTAAAATCAAAGGTTTCTTCCACGCTACCGATTCAGAGGAAGCCTATAAGCTTATACTTGATGCCCATAGGGATCCAAAAGAAAAAATGGCATTTATGAAAACGCTTGAAGTTCTTGAAATAGAAGACCCCGCCGATGCGCTGCTGCATACTTTAAAGGGCCGATATCTCATTGGGTGGCTGAGTGTGTTTGCATCTGGTGATACCCCTGTAATAGAACGTATTCGGATCCATTATCCCTATCAATCACTGCTTGACTATCTTCCAGAAGTCTTTAGGACCAATGATTACAGTGATTTTTTGCACCGTTATCTCTCCATTTACAGAACCCTGCTAATGGAGCTGGAAGAAGAAGTCGATCTAAGCCCGCTTCATTTGCTGACAGAACACGGATCTGAAGCCGATGTAAACTGGCTGGCAGAAACCCTTGGCCTTGAGTCTCCTGAAATCTGGAGTTTCGAGGAACTGAAAAACAGAGTAAGCCAAGCTACACGCCTGAGCGGAATCAGAGGAACACGACCGGCCATTGAGGAAATTTCCAGCTTCATCACGGGTTTTGAGTGCTTCATCATTGAACAGCATGACCTAGGTCGAAAATCTGCGGATGCTTATTTGAACATTCTCTACGACAGACTTTATGGAAAGTCCCACGCGGATTTCACCATATTGGTGCCTGAAGACAAACTGGCTTCAGAGCAAATATACAACCAGATGAAGAAGGCGCTTGATTCAGTCAAGCCATCCTTCACAAATGCCCGACTGGTTTCATTGCAGCCCTATTTGCGCCTTGACCAGCATGCATATCTGGGTATAAATTCAACTATCAACAAACCGGGACGCCTTGTACTGGACAACAGGTCATCCTTACCGTACAAAACCGTACTCGCAGATTGTGCTGAAAGGAAGATGTAGGATGAAGAATGATAAAATCTATCCGTTTACACGCAACAGATACTTTTATGGAAAGCTCCTCACAGTGAGAGACTTTGAAATTGAGCAGCGCTATTTCAATGACAAAAGACGCATGATCAACAGGCTTGCTGTCGGCACAGGCATTCTTTCAGGACTTGATGTGGTTGCTGTCAATGACCGCACAGTCTCTATCGATCCCGGTATTGCCATAGACAGCTATGGTCGTGAGATCATTGTTTCAGTACCAGCAATGCATATGCTGAGTGATCTGGAGGGATTTGAACAGGACAATCTAACCGATACTTATTATCTCTGCATAGCTTATGAAGAACAGCCTGACGAGCTTGTGCACAGTGTTGCACAGACCAGTGGAGACGGAGAGTATGCAAGAATGAACGAAGCCTATTCGCTTTCTTTGCAGAAAACCTACAGATCCAGTGTTGAAAAGCTTAAGGAAAAACTGCTGCTCACCAAGTATACGCTCTATACATCCGATGAAATGGATATTGAACTGATCCTTCATGATCTGGTAAGCACCGAGGGGGCATATGATGTGCTTCTGAAGGTGAACCGAAAAATTGAAGGTATACCCATGTCGGCAAAGATAGCGCTCGAAGGCACCTACCTCATGCGGGGTCAGCCCCTTGTTCTCGAATTTACAGCGGAAGACAAGCGTCCTTATGGTCTCTATGATGTTAAGGCGTCCATACCCGCAAAAGATATTCAGCCCGTTGTCGACAATATAACGCTCTCAGGCGGCAGCTTCAGCATTGCCATTGGACAGCGGGAAATTGAACGTGCAATGGATTTGCGCCATCAGGTTGAAATCATCGGTACGCCCCTTAAAAATGCACTCCACACGCGTTACTATGAGCTTCCATTTGACGAGCTCATTCAAAACAGCGAAGACCAGTCCATCTGCCTAGGAAAAATCAATCTTATTCCTGCAGGTGAGACCTATCTGATTGATAGCATCGACAAGCCAAATATGGCCGATTTCATTCTGCCGCATAATTTGAACAGTATCCTGTCAGATCTCGACATGCCTCAAGCACCTGCTGAGCACAATGTTGGCAAGGTTGAGCTGGACGAGACCCTGCTCAAGCAAAAGGTAGACGAAAACCTGCATCAGGCGCTTGTAACGAGCGTCCGAACTGGTGTTTACGCATTTGCTGAACCCCAAGGCCGCATACAGGAAAAAGTCTTGTTTTCCGATGAAATCGAGCATGGACTTGGACGCGGAGAAGGCTTCCTTACATTTGCCATTGAGCATGAACCTGACGTAAGTGATGAGTACGGAAGCTCCAGACAAGTCTTCTTTGGAGACGCCTCCGTCTTTGAAGACTCTGCCTATGCCAGTGAGCAACCAAGCCTTGATGTCTCTGGTGTTCTTTATCCCAACAAGGGTAGCTTCAGACTGGCACTCTCTGGGGATTTAAAAGAAATTGACCGGCCCGTGCGCATACGCTGGCGCCTTGAAAAAATGACCCCAGTTACAAACCAGCCGGTTTCAGACGATAATCCGCTTAGAATTGAAATTCAGCCGAATCCTGGACATATTCTCCCTAGACAAACCCTCTTATTGAAGGCCTTTGACAAGGACGGAGAACCTGCCGTGTGCACTTGGGCACTTTCAAAAGAAGGGGAAGGCTCCATTGATGAAAATGGCCTCTATACCGCGCCTGCTAAGGAAGGGGTCTATACAGTTACCGCTACCAGCGACAAAGGCTATGTTTCAACCGGCTACATCGTTGTAGAGAACAAAGCTTAATACCGCAAGGTTCATAACCCTTATATAAGCAATCCGCCTGTCCTGCAATCAAGAAGTACGTGGGGCTGGCGGTTGCTTTTTTTCGGGCATTGGATTATGATGGATAACGATAAAACTTTTAAGCTTTGGAGGCACTATGAACCGTAATTTGATGCTTAACGCCCTTGGCGTTGAAAATAATGTAATAGAACTTGCTGATAAGATTGAATCTCAAATTGATTCAAGATTTAAGGAAATTGATGACATTGCTGCGTACAATCAGCTTAAGGTGCTGAATGCCATGCAAAAGAATCGCATTAGCGACCTGCACTTTGGCTGGCATACGGGATACGGCTATGACGATCCCGGACGTGATGCAGTTGAAAAGGTCTACAGCGACATTTTCGGTACTGAAGATGCAATCGTCAGACCTATCATTGTCAACGGCACACATGCCCTTTCATTGTGTCTGACAGGCACACTGCGTCCCGGTGATGAAATGCTTTCGATCTCCGGCAAGCCTTACGATACACTCGAACAGGTCATCGGCATTAGCGGTGACAGCGATCAGTCCCTCAAGGTCTATGGTATTACTTATAAGGATGTGGATCTGAATTCTGATGGTTCGTTCAACGAAAAGGCAATACTTGATGCAATTCACGAAAAGACAAAAATGATTTACATTCAGCGGTCTGCTGGCTACAGCTGGCGTCCAGCAATAAAAATCGAAGACATTGAACACATTATCAAAGCAGTTAAGCGTAAGAAATCAGATTTGATTGTTATGGTAGACAACTGCTATGGGGAATTCCTTGACTATAAGGAACCAACAAATGTGGGTGCAGACATTATGGCTGGCTCGCTTATTAAAAACCCTGGCGGCGGTCTCGTACTTACAGGCGGATATATTGTCGGGTCCCATGAGCTTGTCGAAAAGGTAGCAGCAAGACTGACTTCACCGGGAATCGGAAAAGAATGCGGTCTTACATTCGGTCAGACAAGAAGCATGCTGCAAGGGCTCTTTATGGCGCCTACCGTTGTAGCTGGTGCCATAAAAGGTGCGATATTCACATCAAAACTCTATCAGTCCCTAGGCTATGAGGTTTGTCCAGAGCCAGATGCATACAGAAGCGATATCATTCAGGCGGTCAAGCTGGGCAGTGCTGACAAGGTCATCCGATTCTGCGAAGGCATACAAGCAGCTGCACCCGTTGACAGCTTTGTAACGCCAACCCCTTGGGCCATGCCTGGCTACACTTCGGAAGTCATAATGGCAGCCGGCGCTTTTGTGCAGGGTTCATCTATCGAACTCAGTGCGGACGCACCTATTCGCGAACCTTATATCGTCTATTTCCAAGGTGGTCTGACATATGAGCATTCCAAGTTTGGCGCATTGAAAAGCTTGAGTGCCCTTGTTGATGCACAGCTCATAGACGCAGATAAAATCAATACAGCTCAGTAAGGTACATTAAGTAGAGAAGCACTCCGTTTGGAGATGCAATATATAAATATAAGCGTACTACTAGAGAATGAGGTGATGAAGTGGCAATTGTAAGAATTCTAGGCGCAGGCGCAATCGGTCTTGCCGTAGCATCACAAATGACATCTTCAGGAATCCTTCCTGAGTTTCTGTGTGATGAAGAGAGAAAAGAACGCTATGAATCAAAGGTCTTTTTTGTAAACAATGAACCCCTGCAGATCAGGCCAGTTACACCAGGAGACGTCCAGGAGCATGCGGACCTGATTCTGGTTGCTGTCAAGCATGCACAGCTCACTGAGGCACTTGATCTTCTAGAGGGATCAGTCGGTCCAAACACGGTTATCGTATCCCTCATGAACGGTATTGATTCTGAAGTGACCATTGGCAAACGCTATGGCGTTGAAAAAGTAGTCCATGCCTTTATCGTGGAAATTGACGCCGTAAAAGAAGGGGACGTTCTTTATTTTACAAACCCCGGGCTGGTTGTCTTGGGCGATTTGACAGGTAAGGAAACACCTGTTCTTAGAAAGGCTGTCACTGCACTTTCAGAAGTACATGTGAACCACAAGGTGACAGGCACCATAGAGAAGGAAATGTGGTGGAAGTTCATGATTAATGTTGGTGTGAATCAGACCTCTGCCGTACTGGGAGCGCCTTATCGCGTATTCCAGACCAACAAGTATGCCCGCGACATTATGAATGACGCAATGCAGGAAGTTATTCAGCTTTCTCAGAAGCTGGGCATCGGACTCGATCAGACAGATCTTGAAAGATGGTATACAGTGCTCGACAAACTAGGTCCTGATAAGAAGACATCCATGCTTCAGGATGTGGAAGCAGGGCGTAAAACAGAAGTGGAAATGTTCGCTGGAACCATTTGCGAGCTCGGAAGCAAGCATGGTGTTTCAACACCTGCAAATATCATGCTTTACAATATGATAAAAGCCTATGAATCCATGCACGGTATTGTTTAATAACTGGATATAACAATAAAGCCACCCTTGATACAAGGGTGGCTTTAAACTGTAGAAAAACTCCGAAATACTGCGTTGCTGGATATGATCTACTCCAGTCACGTACTCGGAGTACGCTCTTGGAGCGGATTACATCCGCGCATGGTCTTTCGAAGGTTTCTACAGTCTGTCATCTTGTCGACTTTGTCGACAACCTGAAGCCACCCCTGATACAGGGGTGGCTTTTAATATGCTTATGAACGTCAGACCCAATATCAGAAACCCGTTGACTTACAGTCTTCTGAATACGCCCTTGACAATTCCAAGAATGGACACATTGTCCGAATAGATCGGGTCCATTGAACTGTTTTCAGGCTGCAGGCGGATTCTATTCTTTTCCTTATAAAAAGTCTTGCAGGTTGCACTGTCTTCAATAAGAGCAACGACAATTTCACCGTTGATCGCATCCTGCTGCTGTTTGACAAGAACATAGTCCCTGTCGAGAATACCTGCTTCAATCATACTTTCACCTTTGATTTGAAGCATGAAGTAGTCACCATTTTCAACAAACTCCGTAGGAACAGGGAAGGTTTCCTCAATATTCTCAACTGCGAGAATAGGCTGTCCTGCAGTAACCTCACCAACAATAGGCACATATGCCGTGTTGCGTTTGAAGGGAACAATATTGTCACCGCCGTCAAGAAGCTCGATCGCTCTTGGTTTAGTCGGGTCACGTCTTATATAGCCTTTTTCTTCAAGCTTATTCAGGTGTCCGTGTACTGTTGAAGTTGACTTCAGACCCACACCTTCACAAATTTCACGCACTGAAGGTGGATAACCTTTCTTCTGAACTTCTTCACGAATATAGTCTAAAATGACCTGCTGCTTTTTAGTTAAATCGTCCTTCATGAGAGAACACCTCTAATCCTTTATATGTAATCCAAACAACACCTGCAGTTATTCTAAAATTTACCTAAATCCTAAGACCGTTCATTTTACTATAGTATAGCATGACGAAAAATAAAAATCAAACATAAGTTCGATTTCGCTTTACAAAGAACACCTGTTCGTATATAATAAAAACGAACAAACGTTCTATAGAACAAAAGTTCTGAGGAGGTAATGTAAACATGAGACAAACTGTTAAAAGAAATAGAAAAATGAAAATAGTCAGCAAGACGCGATTCGTTCTAAGCATGACCCTTATTCTTGTATTTGTTTTAAGTACAAGCATGATTGCATTTGCAAATTTTGATTCGGATTCATCTGATCAGGCAGTAGAGACTCAGCGTACCTATACGGTCCAATCAGGAGATACGCTATGGTCCATTGCATCCGACTTTAATAGAGAATACTATGACCAAAGAAAAGATGTACGCAAAATCATTTACACCATCCGCAAGGCCAACAACATTGATGGCAACACCATCTATGCTGGGCAGGAACTCGACCTGCCAATATAAAACAGATTGCTGCCAAAATCGTCAATCTGGAGTTTGCCAGCAGTCACATAATCACGAATGACAGCAGATAGGCTGCTTGTCATATAAATCATCGTGGCAAACACGAACGCCCCATGTTTTAGCAAAGTCCCACCATACAGTAAAGTACTCTTGTACTTGGCGCAAATGCTGTATTGGTGGGACTTTGCTTTTTTGTGACTTTTCTAAAAGCACTGGCTTTTTCATACAAGTGAACATAAAATTGAGCATTCAATTTACATAATGTATTTATGACGCAAAACGATCCTATAAATGCTTTACTGGATTTTTACGACATGTGAATATTTAAACTCCATTTTGAATACGCATTATGGAAATAGTGTGAAAAAACTGATAAAATATTCCCATGATATGAACAAGAGGGTGGGAGTAAAATGATAGATAGCCGTACAGAATATGGTATTAGAGAGCTAGAAAATCTTTTTCGTTCAATAAAGGACAATGCACATTTCGGCGTGTGGGAAGTCGATTTGGAAAACGGTAATGTGACTTTTTCAGATGAGGCCTTTAGAATTACTGGTATATCGCCGTCGCAATTCGATGGCACCGTAAACTATATAGCGACAGAAATCGTACACGAGGACTACTATCAGAAGGTTCTTTCGAGCATTCACGCCGCATTAAAAGAATTCACAATTTCAAGTATGGAGTATCCCATAGCAAGCCGTGGGAACAAACCTTACTGGGTAAATATCAATGGCATGTATATCAATGACGATCAAGGCCATCCGTCAAAAATCAGAGGGGTCGTTCAGGACATCACTGCGATGAAATTCTACGAAGAAGCCCTTGAAAAGGATATGGAATTTCTTGATACACTGGTCGAAATCATTCATAGCCCGATTTTCTATAAGGATACAGCAGGCATATACAAGTTCTGCAACTCCGCATTCTGTGACTTTGTCGGGCTTTCAAAGGATGAGATCATAGGTTCAACTGTCTACGAAGTGGCACCAAAGAGCCTTGCCGGTGTATACCATGGAAATGATCAGGTTCTCTTTGAACATAGGGGCCATCAGGCATATGAGTCACAGGTTGTTCGCTCCGACGGAAAAACCCGCGACGTCATATTCCTCAAAGCTGCTTACATTGATTCAACTGGCAAAGTTTCAGGCCTTATGGGTGTCATTCTTGATGTGACTGCACAGAATAGTCTATGCAGTGATTTTGACTACATTTCCTTTTTGAAGGAAACAATCATGGAACTGGACCGCAAGATCATTTCATACAGATCCAAGTCAGAGCTCTTAAATGACTTTATGTCAAAACTCATGGATTTTATGCCTCAGGTTGCTCGTGGCTGTCTGTATGAAATCAATGAAGAGGACTTTTTTGAAAAGACCGGTCATGTCATGGCGCGAGATGTTTCCGAAAAAATCCAGGGTAATGCTGTCTGCAAATCGGAAGTTAAGGTGAATTTACCTTTGCTTGAGTCTTATATTTTAGAAAAGAAACGTGAGGCAATATTGATTGAAGGCGCCACCCAAAGCAGTCTTAAGCCAAGCCCTTACGTTCAGCTTTTCACCACTATAAAGCAGGAAAATGAAAAACTGATTATGCCCCTTGTTATTCATAAAAAGCTGGCACATATTATTGTACTGCAAGCACAACCAGGAACAGCCTTCACTGAAAATGACCTTGCCCTTGCCAACTACGTCATTGAGCAAATGCCTCTGCTTTATCATATCTATATACTCAGTAAAAAGTCTGCTGAGCTCAATGCACTTTATCAGTGAATTGGAACTGACTTTATAGAATAAGAAAGACATATTTCAAACACCTATTGGCTTGCATACCACTAGGTGTTTTTTATATATGGAAAATTCAGTGCTGGAAATAGGGGATAAAGACCCTTATTTCTGTCAAATCATCATTTTCATGTTTTGATATGGGTATAAGCATAATACAGAAATCAAATTCGAGTTACATATATATTTTATGTCTACTTACAAGGAGCCGTCATGAATCGATTTAAATTCTGGAAATCAGGAAGACTTAGAAGACTTGGACGTATTGGATACATTGCGCTCTTTACCGCTGTTTGGACCATTGCAAACATTGGAATGGGCATTTACAGGGAAAAAACCGTCCTTGAATGGACCTGGAACGAAATAATGTCATTTCAGTCTCAAATGATTCTGTTTGTCATTATTTCAGGTGCAACCATAGGGTGGTTTACCTGGGATCTTGGCGATGATTCTGAACTCAATACCGGCATAGACAACCACATTCTCGATACGGACCGTCTCATTCTTAGAAAAATGAATCAGACTGATTTCAAAACCCTGCATGCCATGTTCTCTGATACAAAGACAGTCAAGGGATGTTTCAAGCCCTTTACCAAAGACGATACCAGAAGCTGGATTCTGAAGAGTATGGAGTCATATGCCAAGAAGGGTTTTGGCCATTATGTTGTAGTTCGCAAAAAAGATGGTAAAATTATTGGAGATGTCGGTTTGATGATGGCTTCAGTGAACTGCCTGCAAGAAGTGGATTTCAGCTATATCATTCGCGCTGATTACCGCCGCAAGGGCTATGGCATTGAAGCAGCTCGCGCATGTCTTGAATACGCCATATACGAACTTAAAATACAGCGTATTGTCACACATATGCCTGTTGGAAATACAGGCGGACAAGCTGTGGCCATCCAATTGGGGATGCAGAGTACAGGCATATATAATGGCGGCGCAGGCAATACACCGACAGACTTGTACGTTTTGGACCAGCGCATGAACTACTGAAAGATGCAGATGTTATAAAAGGGAGCAATATATGAAATCGCTTATGGCACTTCTAAGAAATACAATCACGCATAAAAAACTTATTCAGGACGGCGATCGAATTGCAGTCGGTTTATCTGGCGGCAAGGACAGCATGGTTCTTTTGCACGCACTCAACAGCTTCAAGACATATGGCATTGTGGATTTTGATCTTTGTGCAATCACCATCAATCCTGGTTTCGACGGTTTCGATGCTCAACCGCTTAGAGCTTACTGCAGCCAGCTTGATATTCCATTTTACGAAGAAATCACCCAGATCTACGAGGTAGTATTCAATGTTCGAAATGAAAAAAATCCCTGCGCCCTATGTGCCAAGATGCGCAGAGGTGCCCTTGTAGATGTTATGAAAAGAAAGGGCTATAAGACACTGGCGCTAGGTCATCACAACGATGACGCCCTCGCCACATTCCTGATGAATCTAACCCATACAGGACGCCTTAAAACAATGCCATATCATACACACCTTGAAATCAATGGCATTGATGTCATTCGACCAATGCTGGAGATCACTGAGAATCAAATTATTGGTTATGGACACAAGCATTTCGTTCCAGTCGAGAAAAGTAAATGCCCAATAGACAAGCTCACCCATAGGGAAGAAATGAATGACTTGATGAAAACCATGTTCAAATCAACGCCAAAGGCTCGCGAAAGCATGAACCGCGCACTGAAAAACAAGGACCAATTTGAACTCTGGTTTGACCTAGATACAGAATAAGGTCAAGTGGCTCAATCTAGACCTACTTACTCTAAAGGATGTGAACCACCATGTTAGTTTTAGTTCAACCGTCATCCGAATATGCCCATGGATTTAAAGACCTTGTCTGGGACTACATACGTTCCAAGGAAGTCTATTACATGATTCTTTACAAGCCAGCACTTGAAGATTTCAGTAATTATATTGAACAGCTTCGAAATCACAGCCAAGGGGTTGAACTTCCGAGTGGGTGGGTGCCTTACTCCACATTCTGGCTTTATGATACAGAGCAGGATATCATCCTCGGAAACCTGAGAATAAGACACGACCATGTAGAGGTCGATGGTGATATCGGCTATGATATTCGGCCATCCTTCAGGAGCAGGGGATACGGTCGTCTTTTGTTAGAAAAAGGGCTTGAAAAAGCACATACATTCGGAATAATCGAACTTACTGTAACAGTTGATTCAGATAACAAATCATCGATTCGAGTTATCGAACAGAATTCGGGGTTATTATCAAGAAAATTCATCATTGAGAACACATCAATCGAAAGATTCGAATACAAATTCAATTTATCCAACCATAATCAATAACTATTTTTGTAAATTCCTTATTGCATACACCTGGTTTTTTTGATGTAATTATTAGGGAATAATAAATAATCGGAAGGAAGCTTGCATATGAGTGAAAAAAGATTCAGCGATATACTCAAAAGTTATGATTTCAAAGCAATTCAAGATGAACTGCTGATGGAGTTCAAAGCAAATCAGGAACAGCTCGATTTGTGCAAAGAACTATTTGAAAGTCTCAAAGAAGTGGATGCAGTGCCTTCTAAACTGGAATATGGCATAATAACTTCAACCGCAAATAGCGGCAAGAAAAAGGACACAGTTGTAGCGCATGCCGATTTTATGACCAATCCGCTAACCATAAATGAACTGACACCAAACGATATTGTTTCTGCTATGGTTAATCTTGATACACCTGATTTGGAATCTCTTTTTATCGCACTTGCACTGTTGAATCTGGTCGAAGGGACAGATGACCCGACGGATGATCTTCTTGGTGATCTGCAAATACCATTTGAACCTGAAGACGATGTGTCTGAGGTAGGAGAGAAGATTTACAGTGAGGAAAGCCTATTTCCGTTTAAGAAAGGGAATAATCAATAAGAACACGAAGGATTGCCTCCTGTAACACAGGATCTCGGAGTTTGTCAACAAACTAAGGGCTGATGCATTTGCATCAGCCCTTTTATTCTGGTCAATTCTGCTATAACGATGTGGTGTCTGTCAGTGAACTGAAGTCACGTCTAAAATAACTATCAGAAGTAACTTTTTTTAGTCACTTCTGATAGTAAGCTCTGTAAGCTACTAGACATTAAACTTTCTAAGTTGCTCAGAAAGGCGATCTGCCTTGTGCGACAATTCACTTGAAAGGTCAAGAACATACTGAATGGACTCATCCTGGTGGTCAATCGAAGCATTTACTTCTTCAGCAGCAGCTGCTGTTTCTTCAGTAATGGCAACGATATTATCAATTTTTTCAATAACGTCAGTTTTTCCTGAATCGATTTCATGAACTTTCTTAGAAGAAGCGTCAATCATTGAAATCATTTCTTCAAGACCATTCTTAATGCCATCAAACTCATCGATAACGTTTCTATTTGCGTTAATTTGTTCTTCTGAAATCTTTTCAAGAGAACTAATCGCTGTAACAACTTCATCCGATGTATTTTCAATCAGCTCTATCATTTGAGCGATACGACCAGTCGAATGGCTCGTTTCTTCAGCAAGCTTTCTGATTTCATCAGCAACAACCGCAAAGCCACGGCCGGCCTCACCAGCACGTGCAGCTTCAATAGAAGCATTCAGCGCAAGCAGGTTGGTCTGTTCAGCGATAGAGTTGATGGTTTCTGTAATACCAGTAATCTGACCGACTACAGATACAAGCTCTGTTGTCTTGTCATTTGTTTCCTTAAGGATACCAATAGTTTCATTTGTCTTCGTATCAAGTGTCGATATGGCAACAAGGCCTTTTTCACTTGATTTGTTCATAGTTGAAGTCTGATTGATCTGAACTTCGTTGAACTCAATAAGACTTTGAATAACTGTTGAAAGGCTGCCCATGGCACGTGCACTTTCTTCAGTGTCAGACGCCTGACTCGTAGCGCCTTGTGCGATTTCAGAAACTGCCGATGTAACACTCTTAGATGATTCACTCAGTTCACGGCCACTTTGGCTAAGCTCACTTGTTGATTTTTGAATATCATCCGAGAGGGCAATGACATCGAGTACGATGTTCCCTAGAGACTGCTTGAGGGTTTTCATACCTTCAACAGCTTCGTAAATTTCTCTGCTGTTTGCTTTTGTTCCAATATCTGATTTGAAATCACCGTTTGATATAGTTTTCATGTCATCGGTGAGGGAAGCGATAGGCTTAGCAACTTTATTTGAGTAAAGATAACCAACCGCACCTAATACAACCATTAAACCCAAGGAGATATAAATGATATTTTGAACTGTGTTTTCCTGTTTTGTTTCAATGTACTTTTGTAGTCCAACTCTGAACTCTTCAAAGTTGCTTCTACTTGCGTCTGCAAGGGCAAGTACATCTGATTTTGAGAACATTGCCATAATCGAGGCATTGATACCATCGACTTTTTGAATTACGGCAATCTTATCATCACCGTCGTAAACATAGCTGATACGTTTCATGTCAGAGCTGGATCCGTCAACATACGCCTTAAGCTCTGGAATAGGGAGGTCCTTGCCAACAATTTTATACTGGTCAGGATCCGTTACGCCAACATCGGCAGGGTGATTCAGTACGATACCTGTCGCATCTGTTGCAACAACATAGCCTGTTTCGCCAACCTTATAGGCATTCAGCATTTCCTGAAGACTTCCTAACGACACGTCTGCACCGATAACACCTACGATATCACCTTGATCGTCTTCAACAGTATGGGCCGCTGTCATAACCAGTGTGCCCGTTGCAAAATCAATGTATGGAGCTGTCCATACAAGCTGTCCCTTATTTGCGACTGCATCTTGATACCAAGGTCTAGATGTAGGATCATACTCTGGTGTTTCCCATCCTGTAGCAGTAAAGGTTCTCTTGTCCGCATAGCCCATATAAAGGAACATAACTGCGGTATCACTTTGCTCTCTGACATTGGAAAGCATCAATCTTGCATGTTCTTCCAGGTCAGGTGAAGTATCTTTGCCGGCAGCTTTGATGAAAAAGTCATTAATCATGACATTAACCGCAAGCTCCGGTATTGAAAAATAATTCTCAAGTACATCGTTCAGTACTGCAAGCTGCTGTTCTGAACTCAGTAAACTCTCTTCAATGAGCGTATCTGAGAAGACGTCAGCAATCCTTTGACCTTCACTTTTAATAACCGTTTCCGTATTATTAACCATGTCAATAACACTTGAACGAATAAAAACAGTAGAGGTTGCAAGGGCAATAACAACAAAAACAACAATGATTAACGTGAATTCCATTCTCAAACTTTTAATCTTTTTCATTTGACCCTCCAAAAAGTTGATATTGTTACAAAATTATAGATACACCACACCCATGTATATATAATACCTGCAATTTGCAAAATGTAAACATTTCTTAACAATTTTTATCTTGCTTAAGCATGTGAAAACATTTGCAAAAAAAAACTGGGAAACAGTTCGTATAACTGCTTCCCATATGGTTATGCCTTTGTAAATTCTCTTATTCGTTAAACTCATCCAGCAATTCGTAGTTTTTTATAATGTCACGCTTCAGATTTTTCCTGTGCGCCGCATAAAGCTGTGTCGTCGTCACATTGTCGTGATCAAGCAGGTTCTTGACATCATATATTGAAAATCCGTATTCAATAAGGGAAGAGGCTGCCGTTGCCCGAAGCTTATGGGGACTGTAGCCATCTTCGCGGCTGGTGCCAAGCGCAATGGAGGTATACTTCTTTACCAGCTTGCAAATAGAGTTCAGGGTCATTCGTTTACCTTGTAAAGAGAGAAAAAGGGCATCTTCATGTCCTGGCTGGACTTTCTCATTCATGCGTCTGTCGACCTCCAGGTAAGTCTTGAGCACGGTCTCAATAGAATGATTGATTGGCATTACAACTTCCTTGCCGCGCTTTCTGAATATCCTGAATTCACCACGCCTGAAGTTGAAAGAGGAAATGTTGAGCTGCTGCAGCTCGCTAAGACGCAGTCCATAGGTAACAAAGAGTACCAGAATGGCCTTGTCTCTAAATTTTGTCTTCTGCCAGTACTGCTTCTCCTTATCTGTAAGACCTTCGCCTTTCTCAGCTGCGTCCAGCATAATGGCAACCTCGTCAATTTCAAGCTTTTTAATGGAGTCGGGCTGTACCTTCGGCATTTTGATAGGGTTGAAGCCTTCGGCAATATTAGCATCTATGCGCTCATCTCTAAATAAAAATTTGAAGAGGACACTGAGCGATGATCGTTTTCTTGATAGAGCCCTGTTATGATTTTCCATGACATAGGTAACCGCGTCTGTTTCAATAAAATACTGTGTGCAGTAATCACCCAGGTACCTGTTTATGTCACGGGCCTTTAGGGCATTGAACTCTGCAAGCTTAATGTCAGCTGGATCGTCGGCATTTGTCAGGTTTGTCTCCGTGCACAAATAACGGCAGAAGAAGTGAATATCCTTTAAATATGCGTACCGCGAGCTGGCTGCAACTGCGTTCTTTAAAAATATAAAAAAGTCGTCCAGAAAAATAGGAAGGGCCATTTCGAGATCATGGCATTTTTTCTGAAGTTCATGTTCCTTTTGAACAATATTATCAGGCTTTGAATACTTATTATGTACTTTTATAATCTTTTTCTTTGCCATAAAAACCTCCTGTTCTAATACTAGATTAGCACAGAATAGCCCAAATTAAAACAGGGAAAGGAAACATATGTTCCTGTGCAGTTCATGATGACAGTGTGCATGACCAAAAGAATAAAACATAGAAACTAATATAGAAGCTAATACTGAAGAGACCCCTGTATTTGGAGTAGGTAGCGTCTCGCGGTGCACTTTAGAAGTTTCATGTGCATGGCCTTGTTCTTTGTTTCTATTTCCTTTTATAATATCTTTTGCTTTCTGTATTTTGCTTTCTATTGTAATCTGTCTCTAATTAAATCCTGAAATCCAAACTTGAGTAAGCTGACGCATGCAGATCTATGTGTAGCTGCAATTCCTATACAAATTCTTGTCGGCCATATCCTTAAAAGGGCAGGGGGGCCAGGCAATTTTTGAGAAGTGATTTGGGTTGGATTTTAGTGCAGATTTTTTTCGCTCATCCAACTATGTGATAAATATACATTTAATTAATAGTTGAATCAAATCGATTTTGGGGTACCTCCAGATCATTTTCATACAAATCCACACCAGTATACATATTTATATTATGTATACTATAAGCATATCTATATGTCATGAGCATATGATTTTCACATTCATATTTGTGTTTCAATTTATTTTTTTACTCAACAAATCATTTTTTATATCATCTTATTCGTTATTCTGGTTTATGTATTTTCCGATTTACTCAGATTTTCAGCTTCTTCCTTAGGCTCATTTTTGTCATTTTCATTTTTAGTCTTTTTCGCTTTATTTCAGGCTCACATATCAATCTCATTTGATTTTCGTTTTTTATGGCGCCAGTTTTCATTTCAGTTTAATTTGATATTCATGCAATTTTACAGACGCTGTACAATCGATTCAGTTTTTTCAGTTTAACGTTGGGTTCATAAAACAATTTCAAAATTCATAAAAAAAGCTGCATTAAGACTATTTGCGTCTACAATGCAGCTTTTATGGATTCTTTATTTGATTTCAAATCTTTTCTTTGTAGCGCATCAATTTTCGCTTTTTCCGAGCGTCTATCGACAGATACATTATATAGTATGCCAATTAGGACCAGCATACCACCGGCTATTTTATAAATGGACACATCGCCAAATCTTAAATAGTCAATCATGAGTCCAGCACCAATCTGGCCAATGAACAATAACAGCGTCGTATAAAGTGCCGGTATTTTCGGTATGACCACGTTCGAGCTTGCTACAATCGCAACGCCCAACAATCCGCCACAATATGCATACCACGGAATTTCTGCAAACTTCTCTATTGATAACATTTCTCGATTACTTAAGAAAAGTGCCAATAGGGTCATACCACTTAATCCAACAACATAATTTACCAGTGTGCTTTGAAACACACCCACACGTTTTGCTAAATTGGCATTGGTAATCATAGACATGATGACCAGAACACCACTTATAGTTGCTATGAAAATTGGAAACATCCTATTCTCTCCTTTTTAATGAGCACATTTAAGCCAGAGTCATCATGAGTACACCAGCAGATACGATTCCAAACCCGATCATCTTCTGCGGATTCATTTTGACTACCTTCATTCCAAACAGTCCATAGTGATCTACTATAGATGAAAAAATCATTTGGCCGAATAGCCCCAGTGTCAAAGTAAGTGTCGCCCCTATCTTAATGTAAGAATAGTTATTGAATATGACAAGAAATACACCGTAAAGTCCACCTGTCATCAGATATTTAGGAATCTTAGAATTGATACGTCGTTCTTCTCTTCTCCACAAAAGTATTCCTATGACAGCGATCAGGCCTACGGTGTGAATGAGAACACCCGATGCGAAGCTGTCCAGAAACAGGTTGAGCGAGCCATTGAAAAATAACATGATGGCTATGAGCATACCGATAAATACAGCAGTCGTTTTGTACATTTGAGTCCCTCCTTACGTGCAGTTTATCAGAGCGCACATGTTATAAACATGACATATGTCATGTTTTTTGCAATTTTGCTCAATTTCCAGTTTTTATAAAATTGACACAATGACAACTTCTATATATAATATGAGTTGGTATTGTAAAAATACTCATTATTTTCTTCTATACTTTCTATCAAGATAATGATCCGTATGGATTTATACTCCATATGGCGCATCAAGTTCTTTCTTTTGACGTGTTTCAGTCATCTTTTCAGGTATCCACCACACTCAGGCGATACCGTCGTGCTTGTATCTAAGCTATTTTATAGTCTGTATAGTTATACTATGTATTTCTTTAAATTCATTATATGTAATAGGGTTTAAATCAATACGACACCGCGAAAAGCAGATTACTCTGCTTTTGTTAATTTTGCAAACGGAGGCGAATATTTTGACAGAATTTCCAGAAGCTATAAGTTTAAACTTTGGCGACCCCATTGAAGCGTTTATAAAATGGTCGACCATCCACTACGAGACATTTTTTGATGGTGTCAAAGACATCATACTTTGGGTCTTGCTTAGAATACAAGACGGACTGCTTGCTGTTCCCTGGTTCATAGTACTTCTGCTCCTATTCCTTGCTGGATGGAAAGCTAGAAATATCAAATCAGGCATCAGTTTCGCAGCTATGATGTTTGCCATTGGCATGCTAGGCTACTGGGAAGATACCATGCTTACACTTTCCATTGTCATCGCATCGGTATTCATCTCCCTGCTCCTGGGGATTCCACTGGGAATTCTCTCGGCGTATAAGACGCGTTTTGAACAAATCACAAGACCGATTCTCGATGCTATGCAGACCATGCCCAGCTTTGTCTACCTGATTCCTGCAATCATGTTCTTTGGCCTTGGTTCTGTACCGGCAGTTTTTGCAACGACAATCTACTCACTGCCGCCTGTTATAAGACTGACTACCCTTGCCATTCGAAGCGTCTCAGAAGACATGCTTGAAGCAGCCCATTCTTTTGGAGCGACACCTTGGCAAATCCTGACTAAGGTAGAAATCCCGCAAGCACTTCCAACAATAATGGCAGGTGTAAACCAAACAACGATGATGGCCATGGCCATGGTTGTCGTCGCTTCTATGATCGGCGCAAAAGGACTTGGTTACAATGTCCTGATTGCAATCAATAGAACAGATGTCGCTATGGGTGTTGAAGCTGGTACAAGCATCGTACTTCTCGCTATCATCATCGACCGACTCACACAGGCCGTTGGCAGTAAGTTTGAAGTGAAAGAATAGCGAGGTAATAAGATATGTCTACTAAAGTAATCGTCAATAATCTGACTAAAATATTTGGAAAATCACCTAAGAAGGCTCAAAAGTATCTTGAATCAGGTATGAAAAAGGAAGATATTCTCAAGAAGACAGGTCAAACTGTTGGTATTAACAATGTTAGCTTTGATGTACGCGAAGGTGAAACCTTCGTTATCATGGGACTTTCAGGCAGTGGCAAATCAACACTGATCCGCTGTCTAAACCTGTTGAACAAACCTACCTCTGGAGAAATCATCGTCGATGGCGACAATATCATTGAATACAATCCAAAAGAGCTGCGCGATTTCCGTCAAAACAAAATTGCAATGGTTTTTCAGCACTTCGGCCTATTCAGCCATAGAACAGTTATGGACAACATTGAGTTTGGCCTTGAAGTCAAGGGCATGGAAAAAGACAAACGCTTTAACACTTCAAAAAAAGCGCTCGAAGCCGTTGGCCTAAATGGCTGGGGCGATTCTTACCTGCATGAGCTCAGTGGTGGTATGAAGCAGCGTGTCGGTTTAGCTCGTGCACTTGCTAACGACCCCGATATCCTGCTCATGGATGAACCCTTCAGCGCCCTTGATCCACTTATTCGTAGCGATATGCATGTGGAGCTACTGGACTTACAGTCCGAGTTGAAGAAGACCATCATTTTCATTACACATGATGTCAATGAAGCCTTTCTGCTTGGAGACCGCATCGCTGTCCTCAAAGATGGTGAAATTGTTCAGATTGGTACACAGGAAGACTTCTTTGAAAATCCTGCCAATGAATACATTGAGAACTTCATTAAAGATATAGACCGGATTCGAGTTCTGAAGAGCGAACATATCATGAGAAAGCCTAAGTTTAAGGCTACACTGGAAATGTCTCCAAAGGTTCTTATAAAGAAAATGGAAGAAAACGATCTGGACTACGCCTTCGTGGTAGACAAAGACCGCATATTCAAGGGCATTGTCACTGTCGATGACGCCATTAAATGCATGCGTGAGGGTGAAAAGATTATGGATGTTTTGAGAACAGACTATAAGACTGTGCCGGGCAATGCCTATATTAAGGACATTGTGAACGATGCCATGGAAACGTCCTATTCCCTAGCTGTTACAAACGACAAGAATCAGCTTAGAGGCATCATTCCTAGAAGTGCCATACTCAAGGCCTTGATATAATTCTGAACCTAATACAAGCCTAATAGAAAGAGTGCTGCCAATGACTTCAATTTGAAATCAAGGCAGCACTCTTTTTTTCTTCATTCACTTTTTGGCATTCCCTTTGTCATATTCATTCTCTTATGACGCGGGTCTTACACGGTTTGTGCACATTTCTACTGTTTAACAAAATCGACAACGCGTGAATAGGAATTCTTTTTTCCAACAAAGACGATGGTATCCTCTGCCTCAAGAATCCATTCCGGATTTGGCGACAAGGTATTGTTGCCTTCGCGCTTTATGCCAATGATTGTGGCACCTGTGTAATTCCAAAACTCAATTTCGCATATCTTCTTGCCAAGCAGACTGCTTGATGCTGGTATATCCACCTCAAGCGGATAGATGATTCCAATATCCCTATGCAATGTGAGATGATCGACCATCTTGTTGATTTTATTGGTCAGCTTATGCTCCAAGTCATTCTTTTCTTTGAGAATATCCGCTATTTCAGACTTCATTTCCGTAAAGCTTGATCTATTATAATACTGATTGATATATTCGATCGCTTTGCGCGCACTTAACACTTTAATACCACTTTTCGGAGCTGAATCGACAACACCAAGATCCTTTAAAAGGATGACTGCTCGACGTATGGTTTCGGGCGAAACACCATACTTGCTTGCAAGTGTCGAACGGCCGCTGATTCGGTCCCCCTCCTCCAATTCGCCATTCATGATCATTGTTGCAATGTCGAAGGCGATTTCTTCATAACGGGGTGATATTTTACGCATATTAATACTCCTGGCTTTTTCTTCTATCTTACCATAAAAAGCGTCATACCGCCTTGGTCACAATGCTAAAAATTTGCAATATCTATATCTTAAGAGTGCTCAGAAAATGGCTAATCAGCTGCCAATACGCGTCATTAGGGCTGACATTTCTTCAAGAGACTGGCCTATGTATGCAGCCAGCTTATTCAAATCAGATTCTAAGGCACTTCGACTCACCATATTGAAGGTAAATGCATGCTCCCCTTTCAAATAGCGAATTGCGAAGCCATCTTCAACAACAGGACCATACCCGACAAGATCAACGCCATAGGTTGATGTCGTACTCGTACAAATCGTACTGTGTGTCATCATTTTATAGCCCTTATCTTCAAACAAAGCTGGTAGAACGTCCATATTCAGCGCCTCACCATAAAGCGTGTACATTTTCTTTAGCGCAAACAGATGGGAATCTATCCCCTGTCCTTCACGACACTCGGCAAGACGTGAGACCTGCTTTTGAGCAGCAAGACGAAGCGCATCCGCTTTCATTTTGTCATCACAATGCCCATCAAGCATCCGTTTGACAAATGCCATAGACTCATCTGAAATACAGTGAGAGACCTCAATACGTCCATGTAGGTATTTACGGACCATCACCGCCTCATATGAACTGTAGCATCTTCCAAATAGCTTGTACTGAGCAAGGTGGAAAGCAAGCTGTACAAATGCATCTGGACTTATGCCGAAGGATTTGATGCGGTCATTGCCGAAAGCTTCAAACTTCATGACCTTGATTGCAGAGTTCGCTGCAAAGGCTATCATCTCTTCTTTTCTTCGCACTATGGTTTGCTTTACTGCATCATCAAGTTTAAGCGTCACAGGATGTACGTTCAACAAAGTGTGCAGATCATCTTCACCCTTGGAATTCGAAGCAAATTTATCAACTTGATCAAATATAAACTTTGTCATGCTTGTTACAACTGAGCCATCAAAGCCTGTATGCTCCAGATTAAGACCCATTTTACAGTTCTTTGACACGATGAATTGCAGGGATTTGTCAAACCATCTATTCCTGCCATATCCGTGAAGATACTGGGCAGAACACGCTTCAAGCGTATCTAACTCCACTTCATCAAGACACAGGGCAAATATTGCGCTATCAATGGTTTTTAAAAAGTCTTGATTCTTTATATCAAGTTCCAGCAAGTGTGCACGTGTGTCCGCCCAGCTTTCCCGATCGAGTGTTGTAAGTATGGAAAATTCATCTTCCGGTCCGACAGGTGGCAGAGAAAGTATTTTACTGAGGGCCTTTTTAACCGCGTCGAAGCCATAGGGTGACTTATCCTCTTTAAGGATATTAAGAGAATAGACAGCCCCCTTCGATAACACGATTATATGTCTGCTATCATTATACTGAACGAAAACGTCTCGTTTGCTTTCAGGTATGCGTGTTGCTGAGAATAGATTTCTATACTGATTCATACAAAGCGACTGGCCTGACTGCACCTCGACTGCCAGCGCCTCATTGTCAATACGTGTTTTAAAATCAAGCACACAGAGAACGAGTGCGGCAGCTGCTTCCACCTGAGTAAACAGCTTCATTTCCGCCTTGTCCTTAAGCAGATAAAAGACGTTGCTGTTGACTGGCAGCGGCGCTCTTGCATCCAAATAAATGTCATGCCACAAGGGTTCTGACCAGTTGTGTATCTTTTCTTGATCAGCCCAGCGCTTAAGTGCCTCTTGGAGGATTGGACCTTCGCCTTCAACCGACAAAAAGGTGCTGACAATCCGCTCGGTATTTTCAAATTCCAATTGGGTTAACAAGGGGCGTGTCCACTCCAGCAATTTATTGCATGTCTGCTCCAAATCAGGTATTGGACGAGTTGGCAGCTTACCCTGATTTCTAAATGTTCCCTCCATACTGCTACTCCTTTTCCCAAAGATAAACAAAAAGCAGATTTCTCTGCTTTTTGTCGTTGATTTCTCATATTTTGCTTGATATCTGCATATGCTTCCTATTCAAGAGATGCAAGAACAGCATTATAGGCATCTTCTGTAACCCATGACTTCCAAAGATCTTGCTTCTCATTCAGGAACCAGTCTGCAGTTTCATCGATTTCGGCATCATTCTCCTGCATGTAAACCAGGAACTCACTGATGATTGCCGAGCTCGTCTTGTATTTTGACAAGAAGTCTGCAACTTCAGGATGCTGTTCATAGGACACATCATCCATGGTGATGGTACAGTCGATTGCCTTAAAAGCACAGCTATAGTTGTTTTCCCAGGCTTCTTGTGTAAATGGTTCCTCTTCCAGAAGAACGATATCATATTTACCGCTGATCCAAGTCGGTTCCCAGTAGTAACCTACCCAAGGCTTGCCCTTTTCATAGGCACCTGCCAGCGATGCAGACAGACCTGAGTCCGAGCCAGAATTTACAAGATTGTACATTTCATCAAGACCGTAGTCTTCGAATTTTACACGCATAATTTCAGATACATTCCATGACGGCGGTGCATTGACAATTGCACCCTTGCTTGGATCTTCCTGGTCTTCAAAGAGCTCAGGGTATTTTGCCAGGTCTGCAACCGTCTTCAGATCCGGTGCCATTGGCGCAATACCACGTGCCGCGTCACCTTCAATGACATATCTAGGTACATAGAATCCCTGTGCATTGTCATCAAAGTTCAAACCGACCTCAATAATGTCACCAGCATCAACAGCAGGCTGGTATGTTGGATAATTATCCGGCCACTGCTCCATATGTACATTTACATCGCCTTCGGCATGTGCTGTTTCCAAATTTACAGTAGAGCCTGGCATCAGCTCAACTTCATACCCATAGCCTTCTTCAAGGATATGTTTGGCAATTGCATTGTGAACACGCAGGCTGTCCCAGCTGCCATCAGCCAGAATCAGTTTCTTCTCAACCGTCGGCTCCGATGTCTCTTCTTTCTTGGCTTCCGTGTCCGAACCGCCACAAGCCGACAAAGCCATGGCCAATAATAATACTACACCTAGTAGATAAAATCTTTTCTGCATTTTCTGCCTCCTTCGTTAATTGACAACTTAGATTATATAAATAAGTTGTCAATGTGTCAATAGCAACCTAAGTATATACACTAAGTTGTCATAGTAAAAATATGCACAATATGAATCCATGCTGAATACAGATAAATGTGTTAAAATAGTTAAGTGGCAATTTGCTTGCCAAGGAAAGGATGATCACATGCACATTTTGACACTAGAGGGTATTTCCAAGTCATACAGCGACCGAATGCTCTTTGAAGATATAAATTTCAGTATTAATGATACGGACAAGATTGGCCTTATTGGTGTGAATGGTACCGGTAAGTCTACCCTTTTGAAAATCATTGCCGGTGTTGAGTCGCCCGATTCAGGTACCCTTCTTACCATGAAGAACATGCGTGTATGCTTCTTATCACAGGAGCCTGACTTCAAGGATGAAGCGACGGTTCTTGAGCAAGTTTTTTACGGGGATTCTGAGGTCCTGACACTTATTCGTGATTACGAGTCTGTGACCGAAAAACTGACTGCACAGCCAAATGATTCAGCACTGATGGACGCCCAAATGCAGCTCATTCAGAGGATGAATGCAGAAAACGCCTGGGAACTCGAAAGTCAGGTCAAGACGGTTCTCACAAAATTGGGTATTCATGATTTCAGCGCTACCATGCGCACACTCAGCGGTGGTCAAAAAAAGCGTATAGCCCTTGCGCAGGCGCTCATTACACCATGTGACCTGCTCATTCTAGACGAACCGACCAACCACATGGACAACGAAACCATTGATTGGCTGGAAGAATACTTAAAAGCACGTAAAGGCGCCCTGCTCATGATCACCCATGACCGCTACTTCCTGGACAATGTCTCCAACCGGACAATTGAACTGGATCACGGTTCCCTATTTTCATACGACGGAAACTATACCCTCTTCATTGAAAAGAAGATAGAACGTCAGCAAATGGCTGAATCCATGGAACGCAAGAGACAGAACCTCTATAGACAGGAGCTCGCATGGATCCGTCGTGGCGCCCTTGCCAGAAGTACCAAGCAGAAGGCCCGCATACAGCGATTCGAGTCCCTGGAAAATGCAAGCTATGTCAGAAGTGACGACAAGGTAGAGATATCCGTTGCCCACTCCAGACTGGGTAAGAAAATACTTGAAGTCGACCACATCAGCAAGGCCTATGGTGAAAAGAATCTGATTGACGATTTCTCCTATATTCTGCTCCCTGATGATAGAATCGGTATCGTTGGTCAAAATGGTGCTGGAAAAACCACACTGCTTAATATTTTGTCTGGCAAAATCAAGCCGGACAGCGGCAGCATCGATATGGGCTCAACCGTTAAACTGGGCTATTTTTCTCAGGAATCGGAAGACCTTGATGAAGATATGCGTGCCATTGAGTACATTAGAGACTTCGGTGAGAATGTTCAAACCGCTGACGGGTCCAAAATTACAGCCAGCCAAATGATGGAACGCTTCCTATTTGACAAAGACCTGCAATGGACTGTAATCAGCCGGCTTTCGGGTGGTGAAAAGCGTCGACTCTACTTGCTCAGCATCCTTATGCAGGCGCCAAATGTCCTCATCCTTGACGAACCCACAAACGACCTGGACATCGACACTCTGAAAGTCCTTGAAATGTATCTGGATGACTTTAGCGGCGCTGTAATTACCGTGTCCCACGACAGATACTTCCTGGACAGGACCTGCAAGCGCATATTCGCCTTTGAGGGTCAGGGCAAGGTTCTGGAACACACAGGCAACTATACCGAGTACGCTGCTTTCAAAAAAGCTTCTATTGAAAGCATGAAGGAAAATGCAAAGGAAAACGCCACACCATCAAATAAGGACCCTAAAAGTCCCACTGCATCATCAGTAGATTCAAACAGTGGCGGCTCAACAGATAAACCAGTCAAGAAAAAACTCTCCTACAATGAAACACGGGAGTTAGACCAACTGGAAAAGGAAATTCCGGCACTTGAAGAAAAGCTTGAGGCAATCGACATAGAAATGACCACCATCACAACCGATTTTGTAAGGCTTAACGAACTGAATACTTCCAAGGATGAAACCGAGGAAGTCCTGCTCGAAAAGATGGAACGCTATGAACAGCTCCTTGAACTGAAGGCAGAAATTGAGGCCCAGAAAAATGGATAATAGCACGAACCCTTCAAATTCTAAAATTCAAAGCATTTTTATTGATGCTGATGGTTGTCCAGTCGTTAAGAACACTGTACGTATTGCCATTAAGCGCAAGCTCAAGACTGTCATCGTCAAAAATCATGCCGTGCATATCGAGAATCCGAACCCAGCCCTTGTTGAGGTCGTCACTGTTGACAAGTCAAGAGACAGCGCCGATTACCATATTGCCAACCGCGTAGACAGGCATGCCCTCGTCATCACGCAGGACTATGGTCTTGCGGCTATGATCCTTGCAAAGGGTGGCAAGGCCATGAACCAAAATGGTGTCATCTACTCAGAGTACAACATGGACCAGCTTCTTGACAGCAGGCATTTCAATCAGGAGCAGCGTCGAAAGCATAAGAAGTATCATTCAAAAGCTAAAAAGCGCACGCAGGACGATAATGAAAAGTTCGAGCGGGCACTTGAAGCCTTTCTTGACTCTATATAACGATAATGTCTCTAATATGACCATAAAAAAGCGACAACACATGGCTAACCATATGTTGTCGCTTTAAATTTTGGGCTTAAGACCTGCACTGTGAATTTTTAGAATGAGACTTTTGTAGTGACTTACTCAAACATTACCGTCTTAAATCCGCCAAAGTCCGCCTTCATTTGATCGTATACAGATTCACCCACAAAGAAAGTGTATATTTCATGGGCTTTTTCAACTGGATCGATATCTTCAAACGCTTCCTTATAAATTATACTTCCCTGATAATAGGCATCGATAATTGCGGTATCTATATTGGTAGAATAATAGTTATAGGGCAGCTGCAGATAGACTTCCTTATTTGAAAACGCCTTGAGTGCCTTATAGTATTCTGGATTTTTCTTATAGTCTTCCTCAACCATGGCAAATCCACCCGCATCAATGAAAATCTTATCTGGGTTCCACGCTAGGAGCTGCTCTTTATCAATCATCACTGAACCGGTTTGACCGGTCTCATCCACGACATTCTCTGCATGTATCGCATTGAAGAGTGCGTAATTGCCCTGGGTACTTTCTATGCCATGCGCACCACGTGCTCCAAGTGCACCTACATAGACAGAAGGACTTTCCTCCGTCACAAGACCAGCGGTTCTCACATCTAAATCTTCCTTGCAGGATTCAATGAAAGCGACAAGTGCATCGGCGCGCTCAGCTTCACCGACTACCTCGCCAATCAGTTCAAGCGATGCATTGACACTGGCGTCAAAGACAGCGGTTTTTCCATAGCTCAAGGCTATGACAGGTATACCGGTTTTCTCCTGCAGCTTATCTGCGTCTGCCTTTTCTTTTACATAGGTACAGAAAATCACGTCCGGTGCGACCGTCAGCAATTTCTCCGGATCTGGTGCATTGTGCGGACCCCCTGCACCGATTACAGGCAAGTCCATAAGCTCAGAATTTACGATTGTGTAGGCTCTTCCCGTGGGATTATCCTTTTCCATCTGTTCAATGCCAACTACCTTTTCTATTCCACCAACATATGTATATAGCCGTAAAGCGCCTGGTCCTATTGCAACAACACGCTCTACCTCGGTCTGAACTTCTACCTCTCTGCCGAGCAAGTCTGTCACCAGAATGGTCGCCTTGTCCACTGAAGCCTGATCAGGCGTTTGAACCGAACAGCCTGCAAGCGATAAGGCCGCAGCTACCATAAATATCAATATTCTCTTATACATAAGGTCATGTCCTCCCTTATTCTGTCCTATACCGGTATGACAACCGGCATATCATCAATGACATGTACAGAAACCTGCACAGAATACACCGCTTCTACATTTTGAGGTGTTATCACTTCACGGCCGCCGGCAGCATATATTTCACCATCTCTTAGCATAATGAAACGGTCTGCAAATCTCAGCGCCAGATTCAAATCATGCATGGTCACAATAGCCGTCATCTGCCTTTTCTTGGCAATGCTGCGCACCGTGTGAACAACCTCCAACTGGTTCTTTAAATCCAGACTGCTCGTCGGCTCATCAAGAAGCAGAACCTCAGGCTCCTGAGTCAAGGCTCTTGCCAAAATCACCTTTTGCATCTCGCCGCCGCTTAGCTCATTCATATAACGCATGGCATAAGGATAGAGGTCCAAAGACTCGATTGCTCGCTGGACAATCTCCAAATCCCTTTCTGAAGCATCCCATTCAATATAGGGCTTCCGGCCAAGAAGAACCGAGTCAAAGACAGTCATACGTGCGCCTTCCTGCTTTTGTGCGACATAGGCCATCCGTTTTGCCAGGTCACGTGGTACAAGGTCATGTATGTCGTTCTCTCGCAAGTGAACACTGCCTTTATGGGGTTTTAGAATCTTATTGATACACTTGAGCAAAGTGGATTTACCAGCACCATTCACACCGAGTATGGCAAGACATTCACCTTCTCGCAGGCTGAAGCTCACATCATCGAGAACAGGCCTGCCAGGATACTGGAATGAAAGACCTTTTACATTGAAAATCATACTCTGCCATACCCCCTTACGAGCAAGTACATGAATAGTGGTGCACCAAAAAATGACGTGATTGCACCAACCGGTAAAACAACTGGTGAGACAATAGTTCGTGCCAATGTGTCTGAACAGAGCAATAAAATCGCACCCGCCAAAGCGGACCCCGGTATGAGAAAACGGTGGTCTGATCCTATGAGTCTTCGCATGATTTGCGGACCAACCAGCCCAACAAACCCGATAATACCTAAAAAGGAGACCGCTGCGGCTGTAATCGTACAAGATACCAAGAGTCCCATCATTCTTACATTTTCTACACGAACACCTAAGCTTTTGGCTGAGTCCTCTCCACTATCCAAGGCATTGTAATCCCAACGTTTGTACATAAAGTAGGCCAAGGACAACACCGTCAATAGAGATAATATGCCAACCTCATTCCAAGCAGCTCTACCCAGGTCACCAAAACTCCAGAATACTACTGCGGCGACTTGAACATCTTCCGCAAAATACTGAATGAGTATGGTCCCCGCAGAAAAGAGAGAGCTGAGTGCTACACCTGCAAGAACCATTGCTTCAGGTGAAAAACCGCGCGATCTGGAAAGTGCCAGGACGATTACCGCCGCAGTCATGGCCCAGAAAAACGCAGATATGGAGACTATATATGGATTGCTGATCAAGACAGCATCTGTGCTTGTACTTTGAACACTTCCTGCACCCAAAAGTATGATCGCCACATTGGCTCCAAAAGCCGCAGCGCTGGAAATTCCCAGTGTCGAAGGCGATGCAAGGGGGTTACGCAGATTACTCTGCATGACACATCCCGATACAGACAGACCAGCACCTGCAATAATTGCCGCCAATAACCTTGGCAATCTAATTTTCCATATGACTATATTGGAGACGGGTGCACCCTGACCAAGGAATGCCCTAAGGACTTCATAGGGGTTCAGTTTTGCCGCCCCGGCGTTCAAAGCAAATATCGCCATTATGAACACAGCAAGTGTCAGGCCTGCCAGAACCCCTCTTTTTCTTCTTGCATACTTCAAATACTGTTCTTTCATAGTCAATAACCCCGGTCATATGCCTTGAAGCAGTCCAGGCATACTGCCTGACCATTCTGAAGGCGCATCTTATGTTCAGGAGCCCCTTCGCCGCAATTGCTGCA
Source organism: uncultured Acidaminobacter sp. (assembly GCA_963678925.1). Classification (GTDB taxonomy): domain Bacteria; phylum Bacillota; class Clostridia; order Peptostreptococcales; family Acidaminobacteraceae. The sequence continues at coordinate 4,453,813 of OY787533.1, forward strand.
GACCACCGTGTCAAACAGACGTGCCATTTCAGGCAGTTCATAGCTTACATCCGTAAACTTAAAAATATCTTCAATAGGGGCTGTTAAAAGATACGCCTGGCGCTTCTTTCTGTCCATCTCCTTTGCAGTCGGCTTTAAGACAACACGCATACGCGCACCGCTCGATCGACTGTAGAAGCTGAATGCCATCTTGCCAGTTCCTCTATAAATCAGATTTCCTTTTCCAAATGTACAGCCTGTGAGCACTTGTACTGCATCTACACCACAAGCATCATTCTCCGTGACACATACGATTTCTTCATCTTTTGAAAATGAGAATCCCATCTTTTCTTGTGCGGCTTCACAGGCCCTGAATCCTATTGCCAATCCAGGGCACTCATGACCATGAAATTCGACTGCCCTTTCCCATAAACTCTGTTTCATCTTGTGCCTCCCAATTTGCATAATATATATTCTACAGCCCCATTGACCACTTTGGTCAATTCAAAGGCCTAATATTGACCGAAGTGGTCAATGGAAAATCCTAAAAAAGAAACCCTTCGGTCAAATAACATTTTACACAAATTTACTGTAGAGTGCAATGGAAACTGCTTTAGTATCAAAATCCAGACTGTTGAAAACTTCGAAAGTCAAGACGCGAATGAAATCCGCTCTAGGAGCGTACTCCAGTACGTGACTAGAGTGGATTTCATCCAGCAACGCAGGATTTCGGAGTTTATCAACAGTTTGAGGACCACCCTTTTATGGGCGGTCCTGTCTGATTTTTCATATTCATCACATGAGAATTCAAATGCTAGATGGTACTGAAACAAATTTAGTGTAAAAACAAGAAATCTTCCACGAAAGTAGTTAGTGTTATAAACTAGACTACAGAGTGGAGGATTTTTTTATGAGTCGAAAGAAGAAAAACAACAAGATATCAGAACTGACAGAAGCCCTTATGCAGGACAAGGATATCACCGATGTGACAGACCTACAGAGCGTGCTGAAGGAAATGCTTAAGACTGGCGTTGAGAAACTACTAGAAGCAGAACTGGATGAAGAGCTTGGTTATGAGCCATACGATCGCCAAGTTGAGAAAACGAACTACAGAAACGGGAAATCAACAAAGCGTGTAAAGACTGATCTTGGCGAAGTTGAACTAGAGATTCCAAGAGATCGTAACGGTGAGTTTGATCCACAAATTGTACCAAAACACTCCAGTGATATTTCAGCGATTGAAGACAAAGTGATCTCTATGTATGGCAAAGGAATGTCTCAAAGAGATATCTCAGAACATATAGAAGACCTCTACGGGATGCCACTCTCAGCACAGTCAATCTCACGTATGACTGATAAAATCATCCCTCACATCGAAGAGTGGCAACACAGACCACTTGAAACAGAGTATCCGTTTGTTTTCATGGATGCTATTCATTACAAAGTAAAACAGAATAACCGCATTGTATCTAAAGCTGCATACGTTGTTGTTGGCATAAATACAGATGGTATGAAGGATGTCTTAGGTATCTGGATAGGCGAAAATGAGACGAGTAAATTCTGGCTAAAGGTTCTGACAGACTTAAAGAATCGTGGTGTTCAGAGAGTTACAATCTTCAGTGTTGATGGACTTTCAGGCTTTGAGCAAGCAATCAAAGCGACATATCCAGAGTCTATTGTACAGCGCTGCATCATTCATCAAATTCGCTCATCTACGCGATATGTCAGCTACAAACATATCAAAGAACTGATGAAAGATCTTAAGTCTGTTTATCAAGCTCCAAATGAGGAATCAGGTTATCAGATGCTTCTTGAGTTTGAAGAAAAGTGGGGTTCGCATTATCCGCGCTGCATAAAATCCTGGAAAGATAACTGGGGTGTTATATCTCCGTTTTTTGCATACTCAGCGAACATCAGAAAGATCATGTATACGACCAATATCATTGAAAATCTGAACAGACAATACCGCAAAGTAACTAAGGTGTTCCTGCTCTCTCCATCTGACCATGCCGTGCTCACAACACCTGCCGTCAGTAGCTCGCTTATTCTGCCGATTTACGCCTGTCTATAAGCCGCAGCAGATGCTGCAGCCTAAACATTACGGAAGCTCTCCTGCGATGACCGTTCGAATCATGTGGTCATCAATCAGTTTCTTAGCACTTTGCGCCGCGTAAATCAGCGCATGAGTGCAAAGTTTGTTGATTGCTCTTGCGGAGCCGGCTGAATACCGATAGATTTCATCGATGGCCTTGTCTGTAAAAATGTCTTTCGCGCCATCGGCATAAGCTAAATGAGCCTCGACATATTCTTGAGTCTGTGCCCGGTCGTACTGAGGGATTTCACATTTGAGGTCTATCCTTTGCCGAATGGCCGTATAATGTTGCAGTTTCAGCTTGTCCCACAGTTCGTTTTGTCCGACTAGAATCAGGGACATGGGCTGATGTGAGTCCATCTTGGTGTTCAGAAGAAAACGGATTTCTTCCAGTGTTTCTTTTGCGAGAAGATGTGCTTCATCTACAATGGTAACCACGTGTTTCTTGTAAACACCCCGGATGACTTCAAGCTGCTGATGGAGCTGACGTCTTGCATCACCCCTGTAAAACTTGGATTCGATGCCAAGCTGTTCGAGCAGGCCTTTGTAAAACCATCTAGGCGTCAACTTTGAGTCCGACAGGTAGAGTATTTCGTAGTTTTCCCTCGGCAGCGCGCTTGTGAATCTGCGGATGGCGGTCGATTTGCCGCATCCAACATCTGCGGTGACAACGGCGAACAGCTGCCTGGTGGCCGCATACTCAAGGCGTGATAGTATCTCACCTAGATCATTTGAGACGTACAGCGCACCTGCTTCAATGTCGTTTCTAAACGGCGTGTGGGTCATTTCAAAGAAGTTTTCATACATCGGAAGACCCTCCTATGTCGCTGTAGCTGACAGCCCTTTTACTGCGGGTTCGACCCGTAGTATTCGCTTTGTTCAGTCCATCAAGCAGTCTGGAAGTATTCGCTTCAAGGGGTGACAGTCCTTCTGGAAGTTCTGCTCTTATGCCGCAGTTTTCACCAATCTGCTGGATACCTGCCTTGAAGGGTTCGAAATCCTTGTGGTGGATTTCGATTTCTTCCTTCCAAGTCGGGTCATATCGGACTTCAACCTGACGTCCGATCAGTTTTGTACCGACATCGTACATATTTCCCTTGAAGCTGATGCAGCCGGTCTTATCGACTTGCCGAGTTTCCGTATGGAGAAAGGCTTCGGCAAGTTCGTTTGCATCTACAAACCGTAGTGCACGCTTGTCGCTTCCAAAGGCAACCTCTGGCGTTAAGCCGTCGAGGGAGGTATGCACGTTTTTGTGGTAATACTGCGAAATCCACACATCAAGGGCATCGTTGAGCTCTTCCAGCGTCTTTGGCTTGTTTAGAGCGACTTCTGAAAGGAAGGCGTCCACTCTGCGGTTAAAGGCCTCGATTTTGCCTTTTCCTTCCGGATGATACGGTTTCGAGAAGAGAAGGCGTATGCCTAGGCGGTCACAAGCCTTTTTCAGCCATTCACTGCGGTACTGTTTGCCGTTATCGACAAAGATTTTGTCAGGCTTTCCAAAGTGCATGATCGCCGCCCGCAGGCTGTCTTCAATGATTTCAACCTTCTGGTTGTCATAAAATTTCGCCGCCATGATGTACCTGGTCGCATCATCGATAAAGACGGACAGGTAAACTTGTTTCATGGCGCCATCCTTGCCAATGGGCAGGTAGGGTCCATATTTAATGTCCCCTTGGAAGAGCATGCACCGGTGTGACTTTGCAAAACGTCTTGAGGCAGCACCTTTCTTTGAATACAGCTTCACTTGAGAAGCACCGAACCCTTTAGCCTGCAAATGCCGCTGCAAGGTGCTACGGTGTACAGTTCCAGGCTTTATGATTTCTTCAAGCTCCAGGATACGGATGATATCCGTCACACTTCTCGTCGGGCATTCACGCCTTAGAATAATGGCATGTTCCACCACGTTCGGAAAGTTGTCCGGCAGGGTACTCTGATTTCGCTTGTAACCCGTTTTTGGTTTCAGTCCGGCAAATCCCTCCTGCTGATAGGCCCCCAAATATCTGGAGATACTCCTGTAGGAAATGTTGTTCTCTTCACTGATTTTCTTTTTCAGTTCAATGATCTGGCTAGCGTCAAGACTTTCATCCATAAGCGGTGTAATCATCTTAAGTCTCGCGGCTGCCACATCGTCTGGCGTTTGCTGTTTGTTCATGCTAATGCTCCTTCCTTGTTGTTTGCAGAAAGGGTATCATGAACGTTTTACGGACAACAGGCAAACCGGGTGGGTTGCCATAAGCCAGCGTTAACAAGTATTTGACTGACAAGTGTCAGCCAACTGATGCCGCGTCTTCTGTGATTTTCGAGTAAAGAACCGGAAGCTGTGATTGGAAAGTGTTGTTTGTGCTTTCGCGACCACATACTGCGCAGCATGGCTTCGATTTGACACTTTGACTCTCGGAACTGTTTCAGCCACCTGTGAAGGGTGCTGTTATCCGCTGGGCAGTCATCACGAGTTCCATCTATTTGAGATTCAATCACTTCGGCGATATAGTGTTTGCATGGCAAAAGGATATCTGGCAGTTCGGTATGCAGACTCGCACAGCTACAGCACTTGAGTCTCCGTACCTTGTAGCTTTTCCTCGAACCATCAGACTGCTTGCCGTACCGGATACGTCTGTCATATCCAGAAAGTTGGCCGCCACACACCGGGCACACATGCGATTCTTTACTCTCTATGAAAAATATCGTTCTTGTCATTGATTTCGTACTGTGCTATGATAACCATACATTTTGGGGCACTGCTTTACGATAATCAATCTTGCCGGAGAGACATCGTTTAGCGGTGCTTTTTCATTTCACCTCAGTACCTATAGGATACTGACAGTGTATATTATATGCCTGCGGCATCACAAGGGAGCAACTTTCACATGGCATGGTCAAGATCAGTGAGCTGGGCAGGGTCAAATTTGGTGGGCAGAAACACTAAGGGAAAACCAGTCTATCCAACAGACATGTCACTGATGAAGTCCCTTTACTTAGCAACTGAAAATGCAACAAAGAAATGGTCCCAGCGTCAACGAAACTGGGATCAGATAATAAACGAACTCTCGATTATCCATTCGTAATCGAGAGTTCCTAAAAAGTTCATATTCGCTGCTTTCGTGGCAGATTATTTACACAAAATTTGGGACAGTCTCTGCTAGATTGCTTGTTTTTACATGGAATAATGACTGTCAAAGTTTTTGGAATCAAAATGGATCCATAATTTATTTAGAAATTTAATGAATCAATTTCCAAAGTAGTCTTACAGAATCACCTATTTCTTCCCAACTGATATCAGATGCATAAGAATACTTTTTTTGATACCGTATCCAGTTCTGAGACATAATATCACTGACTAATACCTCTTCGATAATTTGGTCCCCATTTTGAAGAACATGATCTGTTCTACGGTTTTTAGAAGTTCCTGTAAGCGCTTCACTCAAAATGTTCAAATTAATATTTTCTATTTGAACTTTGTACAAAATATAGACATCATAAAAATCTCTCATTCGTGTATTTGCAGTACTTCGAGTGATTATTGTTTCAATTTTCTCAGCAAGAACCGTTTCGATATTATAACTCAATATCTCAATAGACCGATCTTCTAATAGCAATTGATACATATGAATAACTTCATTCGGTGTTATCTGATCACCTGTCGTAATATCAACTTTAAGCGGAATCTTAGCACGCTCAAGACTTGCATCAATAGATACCCTGAATCCCGAGTAGTCAGCTTCATCTCTTATTTCGTCAATTTTTCTTATATTCATATCTATGCCATCATCCATATCAATCGCAATAATATCCTCAAAAGCGGTTCTAATTGATTTTAAAGTGACTTCCTTTCGTTTAACAGTTGTATCCATATCAACAGTTGAGCGACTTTCAACACCAACTAAAGAGCTAACCAACATACCACCTTTAAGAACAAAGTTATCTTTATAAGAGGATATAGCAATTCTTTCAAGAAGGCGTTCCATCATATAGCTTCTCAGGAGAGTTTGTGCATTTATACTTTTTTTCTTTGCCAAATTATTGATCAAATCTTTAATTTGTTTCAGAGTTCTCATAACAGAACCTCCACATAATGCCTAATTATCTTTTCTACTCTCAGTTCTTTTGCATATTGCATCAACTTGGGAATGTTTTTATCTTTTTCAGCTAAATATCGTTTAATTGCTTCATTAACAACGGATGGACTAATGGTGTTACGACTCCTTACAATATCACAGATTGTACGTTCTTTATTATAAACACGAATTGTTCTACCAAACGGCGTTTTTTTGTCTTCTACACCCAAACCTAATAGCTCGTCTTTTATGAAATATACATAAGCACCATTATCTTTAAACTTAGTAGCATTGTATCCAGACGGTAAGGTAATGGTATATTGTAAGGGATCTCTATCCGTCAATTCATGTAAATATAAAGCCGTTTCATGCGAAAAAACTGCTTTTTTACTTCTTGCTTGTAGCACATACATTTCATCTTCAAATGCATCTTTTGAAAGATATACCCCCTGGGCAACTCTTTCTATATATCCCATTTTCACATACTTACTTAATAATTGTCTTGAAATTCCTATCTCAACAATTTCTTTTGTCAGAAGAATCCCTTCATTTTTATCAAGTAAATCTTCTAAACATTTGCGGTAATTCATCTAATCACCTCTCAGTTTACTTTATTGCTTATATTATACTTTATATGAGCATATAAGTAAACTTTCTGATCTTATTCTTTAATTGTGAAAATCGAAAACATGAAAAAAAAACCGCCCAAGCAAAACTTAAGCGGTCTCGATTTCTTTTTGAAGTTTTTTCGTCAGCTTGTTGAAGACAGTGTCGTAAGATATGTCCACAAACCGGCGTATTTCATCGTCTGGAACATCCGACCCCAAAAGGACCGTGTTCCAGTGTTTCTTGTTCATATGGTAGCCTGGAAAAACACCTTCGTACTGCTGTCTGAGCACGAGTGCCAGTTCAGGGTCGCACTTGAGGTTAAGTCCCATTTCTCCGTCCCGGTCATAGACCAGACCGAACATCTTTCCACCGACTTTGAAGACCAGAGTCTCTTCATCGAAAGGGTAGGTTTCCTGGGCCCCGCGTTTGGAAAGGCAATAGCCTATAGCTTCTTTGACATCCATAGGGTCATCTCCTTATAAAACGTCTTATGACAAGAAAGAATAAATAATGGCTGCAACCGCTACAACGCCCAGTACCATGATGAGTTTTGCACCAAAGCCATCATTTTCACTGTCGCCTTCCATTTCAACGCCTTCGCTCACTGCATCAAACTCCTGCTCCAGCACATCTGCTGCGCCGGACTGCTGCGATGTCATTGCGAACACCTTATGTATAACCGAAAGGGCTGTCTGGTACTGTACTTTTGGTACATAAATCAGCACTTCTTTACCCGATTTCTTGACTTCAACAGGAATCGTGAACTGCTTCATAATTTCACGGACCTGATCTGCCTGCTTCTGATTCTCAAGCTCTGTCAGCAGATGCCACTCAAAGCCGCCAATACGAATGACCTCACCCAGCACATCACTTTCAGCCGGCTTGTCCTTGACTGCTTCAAACTCCTCAAGTGAAACGAGCGTGGCACCACAGTCGCTGCACTTTTCAATGTTGTCCTCATATTCATACTTGCACGATGGACAATACTTCATAATGACTCCCCCTATATTTTTAAATTAAGTTTCTGTCTCTAAGCTCCGGGTCCATTTCAGGAACCGGGAAGTGCATTCTTTTTACATATAGATAAACTTGCACCTGAAGCAATATCCATAATGGCCGCAGCAGTGTTACAAGTACCGCTAAGGCCTGCACAATGGGCATACAGCCGCAAAAATGAACCCGCCCATTACAAATAACCATCCAGCCATGAATGGGTACCATAAGCCAGTAGATTACAAAAAATCCGTAGATGAGCGTTTCCTTAAAATACATGCGTGTTACCGTCGCACTGATCCGCAAGTCATTGACTACCTTCGATTCGAGCGAAGATGCAACCTGCGTGTAGTGAAAGGTATTCGAAATATAGAATATCAGTCCCAAAAGGAATGTACTGACTAAAAGTCGTGTCATCAGATCTTTGATGGTGATCAAAGTCAGATAATATGTGATTGCTGGAATGACAATGATCATGAACACGGTAAGGTAAGATCTGATTCCCCTTAAAAATCGTCCCTTGGTGAACTCCATCGCCTCGCTGAATCGCATTTTGCCAGACTTGATAATTTCAGCGCAATAGCTGATAAATCCCTGATGCAGTCGAATTGTCCCCATTAAAAACCCGTACTGCAATAAAAAAACAAAAAACAAAAGATAGACTGGAAAGAAGTCTAAAACCCAATAGGCGTGCTGCAGCATCGTGATAAAAGTCATCTCACAAACTGTTATGAGTGCTGACACCCCCAGCATAACCCCGACATTTTGCCTATAATACCTGAAGCAGTTTTGCAATGTCGTTTTCCATTGAAAAACCATCCTCATGCCCCCTCACATTTCCCCTATTATACCATAGATATAATTGAGGAATAATATGTATTTTATATGGAAAATCCTTGATTTTATTATGAAAAGGAAGGGTTTCGTAGTATCATTGAAGAAGGACATTATATTCCTTATGCGGGGTGACTGATTTGAAAATGGTTATGCTTGAAGATATAAGGACAGGAATGGTACTCGCTGAGCCAGTTGTCGGGAATTATGACCTCCTGTATGCAAATGCGGATGAAATCATTACTGAAGGTATTTTAGAAGGGCTTCATAAGCTCGATATTCCTTATGTTTTCGTAAAAGAAATAGAAAATACAATAATCGATTTGGAAAACGATCCAGAAGTTACAGAAGAACTTATTCAGGCCAAGGAAAACTATGATGAAATGCTGGGTCTCATGACACACATATTTGACGATTTTCATTTTCTGGATAAGAAAATCATCACTCAGATTCAAAGACCCATGGAAACCCTCATTGACAGTGTCACCGTCAATACCAGCCTTCTCCTGAAGCTCAAAAGTCTTTATTTGAAGGACGAGTACGCACTCACCCATAGTGTGCATGTATGTCTCTTGTCCGCAATGATTGCCAAATGGAATGGCTTTAGGGAAAAAGACATCCAGGCCATTGGTATGGCTGGCCTTTTTCATGATTTAGGCAAGTCTAGAATTCCCCTGGATATTCTAAACAAGCCTGGCAAGCTTACAAATGCAGAGCTGGCAATAATGCGAAGACATTCCGAACTGGGCTATGAAATTGCAAAGTCCCAGGATGTGTTCGCTGTGGACATTCTTCGGGGGATTATAGAACACCACGAACGTGTGGATGGCACGGGGTATCCCCAGGGACTCAAGAAGGAGCAGATACACCCTTATGCCCAAATCATAGCCATTGCTGATGTTTATGACGCCATGACCACAGAACGCAGCTATAAGAACAGCGAGTCACCGTTTACAGCGGTGGAGGTCATTAAGGACCTATCCTACAGGCAGCACCTCAACCCAAGTCTGGTCAATCGCTTTCTCAAAAACATCTATCGCCTTTATATTGGGGCCCATGTCGTTCTTTCAAACGGCCTGTCCGGCGAAATTATCTATATAAACAATTTTGCACCCGAGCGCCCCCTAATCAAGCTCTCACATGGCTTTATAGACCTGTATTCAGATTCATCCGTTCACATCAAAGCTTTTAAGGTTAACTAACTTAAAAATTAAAAAAACAAGTCACTGGCATAGGTCAGCGACTTGTTTTCTTTTTTGTCTTTTTATGCCTAGTGCTTAGCCAACCAGTGTGTCATACCACTCCGATTCCTTGAATCCAACGAGGATAAAATCGTCCGATACAAGAATTGGCCTTTTTACCAGCATGCCGTCGGTACTGAGAAGTCTAAGCAACTCATCGTCAGTGGAATCCTTGATCTTGTCCTTGAGTCCCATCTCGCGGTAAAGGCGTCCGCTCGTATTGAAGAACTTTTTAATCGGATGTCCTGAACGCTCATACCAGGCTTTCAGTTCCTCATAAGTAGGTGCATCTTCTACGATGTGTCTTCCGTTTACCTCAATGTCGTTAATGCTAAGCCAGTTTGCAGCCTTTTTGCATGTTCCGCACTTTGGGTAGTGTACAAATAATAAGTTCATTGAATCACCTCTTGTTTTCCTGATGACATCTGTTGTCATTCTCTCTATATATAATCATTACATATTCGATTTTGATTTACAACCCTTTTACTCGAAATCGGCTACAAGGCGCTTGAGGGTTTTTATAATTTCGATATGCTGGGGACAGGCCTGCTCACAGGCACCACAGGCTTGACACAGGGATGCTTGATTTCCGGAACGAACCAGGGCCTGATACCGTGTTTTGAAGGCTTGAAGATCACTGTAAATATAGGCGTTGTTGAGCATGTAGAAGGCTCTTGGAATGTCTACGCCAAAGGGACAGGGCATACAATACCCGCACTGGGTACAGTTTACCTGAGTTCTATTTTTATACTCACTTGCTACAGACTCAATGACCTCTTTTTCTTCCGCGGTCAAATGATTTTGAACGGCCACCTGAGCAGTATGAATATTTTCACGCACCTCTTCTGCATTTCCCATGCCGCTTAGGACAACACTGACTTCAGGCATGTCCATCACGTAGCGCAGTGCCCACTCGGCAGGGGTCCGCTCCGGCCATTTTGAATGCTTCCAAAGCCCCATAATATCGTCTGGAATGTTCCGAACCAGATTGCCCCCTCTAAGAGGCTCCATTACAACAAGTCCCAGACCCTGACCTGCAGCATATCTGAGGCCTTCCAGTCCAGCCTGATAGGCTGTGTCCATATAGTTGAACTGTATCTGACAGAAATCCCAAGGGAAAGCATCGACAATTTCCTTAAAAAGCGGGAGTTCGTCATGAAAGGAGAAACCAATATGCTTAATTCTCCCGTCCTGTTTTGCAGCATTCAGGAAGTCAAACAAACCATTTGCAGTCAGCCTTGGCCAGTGTTTCTTATTGAGTGTATGTACAAGATAGAAATCTATGTATTCTGTATCGAGTCTTTTCAGCTGTTCATTCAGGTAGTGATCCATTTCTTCCCTGGTGTTGATCAGCCAGCTCGGCAGCTTGGTTGCCAGGTAGGCCTTTTCTCTATAGCCATCCTTCAGTGCCCGTCCGACCAGAGGCTCGCTCTGTTCGCCGTGGTATGCCCAGGCGGTATCGATATAGTTAATGCCTGAATCGATGCCCTCCCGAATTATGGCGATTGCCATGTCCTCATCAATCTGATCAGGATTGTCTTCAAGTACTGGCAAACGCATACATCCGAATCCCAATACGGATGTTGCCACACCGGTTTTCCCAAAATCTCTTAGCTGCATAATAAGCACTCCTCACTTTGTTCGAAATTTGAAATACTATACACTGCTTGCCATTATAAGAAGTCATGGCACTCCATAGAAAAGGCACCGGTTCTATTACCGATGCCAAAAGTTTTTAATCCGTTTGCTAAAGCCCTGAATCCATAATTGCCTTGTCCAATATAAGGACACAAGCAAAAGACATAAGCCTTAGCCTTGTGTTTTAAGAAGCTGTTCAAAGTTAACCTGCTTCATCTCTTCATTGATCATTCCCTGAAGTCTAGCTAGTTCCTTGTGAATCGTACATGATTTTGAACGATTCAAGTTGCAAGCTTCGGCAGATTCAAGACAGCGGTTGATATAGACCGGACCATCTATGGCGATAATCACATCGAGCATATTGATATCCTTAGGATTTCTGCTGATAGCATAACCGCCCTGAACACCTCTGTAGGAATTGACAATTCCAGACTTCGTCAGCTTTCTCAATATTTTAAGCGCAAATCTCTGCGGAACATTTTCTTCAAGTGCTATGGATTTAGCATCAAGGCGTACACCTTCACCACGTTTTGATAATGCCAGTACAATACGCATTGCATAATCAGCTTCTTGAGTTATTCTCATATATACACCTCAATTAAATACAATTTAAGTCCATTATACACATATGATAAATCTTACCCTAGTTTATGTCAAGACGTAAAGCGTATCCCAGGAATATTTTTCAGCATATGCCATATTGAAATGTATATTTCTAAACTTTTGACGAGGCTGTTCCGCTTAAGTTCGTTATACATATGCATCTAAGGTTATTTATATGCAACCCCTAATGAATCTTGAGCACATAGGCACGTCTAGGGGGTATTTCAATGGACAGTTTGCCCTTCTTTGCCTTGAATACTTGCCCAGTCAGCAGGTCCTCTACTTCATCGACTGCGATTTCAACCTTGACTTCATGCGCTTTGTCATCCCGGTTCATCATGATCAGGGACTCGAGCCTTGCAGATTTTCCCGCATCGTAGCTTTTCTTGTACATGAGCACAGAATCATGCTCCAAAAAGGCAATGCTACCCTTTCTCATTTCAGGATACTCACGGCGCATATGGATGATTTTCTTGTAGTAAGCGTAAAGATCCTGGTTCCATACATCTGTGTTCCAGCGCATAGGGCGTCTGCAATCTGGGTCGTTCTCGCCTTCCATGCCTATTTCGGTGCCGTAGTAAACGCTGGGTGCACCTTCAAATGTCATTTGGAAAAGACCAGCCATTTTAAGCGCGTCCACATTGCCCTTAGCTTCTGTTAGGAATCGAGGTGTATCATGGCTGTCCAGCAGATTGAGCATGGCCATGTTTGCCTGATGCGTATACCGTACGATATTTGTATTTATCATATTTGCAAAGGATTTAGGTGACCCTTCATTCCAAGCAAAATAGTTCAGACAAGCACGTGTAAACGGATAGTTCATTGAGCCGTCGAACTGGTCACCAAGGAGCCATGGCTGCGCATTGTGCCATATTTCACCGACAATGTAGGCGTCTTCCTTGACTTCTTTTACAGCCGTTCTGAACTTTCGCCAGAATGCATGGTCAATCTCATTGGCTACATCCAGTCTCCAACCGTCGATATCCGCGTATTTGATCCAGTAGGTTGCCACCTCCAGGAGGTAGTCAATAACCTCAGGATTGCCCGTATTGAGTTTGGGCATCTTAGGTTCAAAGCCAAATGTCTCATAATTCATGTTTTCGAAGTCTATCGGCCATTCCTTTATATAAAACCAATCGTAATACGGCGATTTTCCGCCCTTCTCCACAACATCTCTAAACTTGTCAAACATGTATCCACAATGATTAAAAACTGCGTCCAGAACGACTTTGATGCCCTTAGAATGGCATACCTTGACAAGCTTCTTCAAAGTTTCGTTGCTGCCAAAGTGCGGATCAATCTGGAAGTAGTCTGTTGTATCATATTTGTGATTCGTGGTCGACTTGAAAACGGGCGTCATGTAAATAGCATTAATACCCAGCTCACTCAGGTGATCGACCTTCTCAATAATACCTTCCAAGTCACCTCCAAAGAAATTCTCACGCTCTGGAATCCCTGTTTCCCAGTCTTCTACGGTTTCAGGATCGTTGTCAGTATTTCCGTTCTTAAAGCGTTCCGGGAAAATCTGATAGAACACGGCGTCTTCGACCCAAGCGGGAATCGTGTGGACATCTATCTTATTCAGGTATGGAAAGTTGAAGAAATGGAGATGGAGTTCTTTTGAATCGATGTGCTTTTGAGTTCCCCATTCTGAGTAATAGTATGTCTTCTTGCTTCCCTTTATTTTAAAAATATATGAAAGTCTAAAATTAAGCTTGTCTGTTTTCACCATGCACGCATAATAATCAAAGCTTTCATCGGAGCGTTCAAGCATCATTTCCTGTTTATGATGCTCCTGATCCCACTTGTATTTGTCTCCATAAATGAGCTTGATCCCTTTGACGTCATCTTTGGCAGTTCTGAACCGAATAACGATTGTGTCGTCATTAAGGGCATAGCAGTAATTGCTCTTAGGCTGATGGTAAAATGCTTGAATATTCATAAGGCTCTCCAATTATCATTCTTATACAAACCAGTAATTTTCACGTCATTAACAATGCGCATCAATTTTTGCCACTTGTATGCGCAACCGTTTGCACAATAGTATATGAATAGAATACCAATTTATCGAAAAAAGGTCAACATGAAGAAAGCCCCCTTGCGTGTTAGGCGACTTTTTTTCTCACCACAAACGCAAGGGGGACTTATTCCTACTGTCTGATTTTATTTGTCGCCGAGACCAAACATTTCAAGATAGTTTACCAGATTTGCTACCAGGACTTGTTCACGACGCTTGAGGTCTTCCTTTGACATGTTCAGGATTTCATGGTTTTCATCCGTCCAAAGAACCAGCTTGCCATTCTTAAATGCGTAATTTGCAAAAGGCGTTTCAACGTAGAAGAGTTGACCTTCATCGTAATAGTATGATGTTAGCCCTGTCATTGCGCCCGAATCTTCCGGTTCAGTAATCGTTACCTTGATAATCTGATCGTCTGCAAGATATTCCCTTACAACACGCTCATCCCAGCCTTCATGCTCAGGTTCAAGGGTGAGTTCATCAATTTCCGCTTCAAGGGATTTGATATCCAGTGCATTCTTCAAGCTCAGTGCATCCGCAAGGACAGCCTCTTTGTCTATGACCTCGTCCTCTGTTTCGATTTGGTCCGCTGCCGGATCAGAAGCTTCCGCAGTCTCTTCTGGGGCCTGCGCCTCTTCCTGATTTGCTTCTTGGGTCTGAGTCGTATTGGAATCGATTAAGCTGTTTTCCTCAGGTGCTTTGTTCTTTGTGCATCCAGCAGTAAATATTAATGTCATTGCCAGGATAATCGCTAACTTTTTCATATGTGTGCCTCCTTCATTAAGCCTATGTAAAGCCTATCATCCTTATACCCCCGATGGATTACAAAGTGTTTACAGCATTTGGTTTGTTTCTGAATTTTAACCTTTTACGCCAATTACCGCTAAAGTATGAAGCCAATTTCAATATTCACCCCTTTATGCCTTGCGAAAACAGAGCCGCCATGGGCCTTAACAATGCCTTTGGTAATGGCAAGTCCCAGCCCGCTTCCACTTTCTGACCTGGACTTGTCCGCTTTGTAAAGCCTTTCAAACAGATTGCCAAGATCCGCCTCAGTAAGGGAAGAGCACCTGTTTGAAAAGACGATTTCAATTTTTCCCGTTTCACCCCGCTTAAGGCAAATCCCAATCTCTCCCGGCTTTTCCGAGTATTTTATTGCATTCATAAGCAGGTTTTCACAGGCACGAACAATACGCCTCGGATCAATTTGAACGAAAACCTCTTCCTCAGGCAAGTCAAGGGCATATTGCAGCCCATTTTCCTCAATGACAGGCACATACTCTGACAGTATCTGTTGAAGGAGTTCACTCATGGAAACCACGATTTTCTCAAGCACGATATCATGATTTGAATACTTGGTATACTCAAACAGGTCGTCGATGAGAACCTTGAGTTTTTCTGCCTTGCTGTAAGCCGTACCTACATATTCCATGAGCTTTTCCTCAGAATCGAACTGCCCGCTCTTAATCAGCCCCAAATACCCCATTATGGAGGTTAGGGGTGTGCGCAGATCATGGGAAACGTTGGTAATAAGCTCACTCTTTGTTCGTTCTATACGCAGCTGCTCTTCTTTTTCCTCTTTCAGTGTCCTGCGCATATAATTGATGTTTTCAGCAAGCAGTGCCACCTCATCCGTACCGCTTTCGTCCACCTCATAATCCAGATTTCCATCCGCTATGAACAGCAAGGCATCTGAGATTTCTGTCATGAGCTGCATCTTTTTACGTGTCAGCAGCATAAAGGTCAGAATAAAGGTGACCAGACCATTTATATAGGGAAAAATACCACCATTCCCAGTTATTTCAGTTGTATAGACAAAGTCTTCCCTCGGCGAGGAAATGTAAATCAGCATTTTTTCCTGATTATTGTCGTCACGAATTTTAAAGACTCTGAAAATCTCCGTAGGACTGGTGTCATCATACTGATAGTTGGCCCCCGCCTTTTCAACAACATCAAGAATATCCAGCTTTTCAGCAGTTGCCTTGTCATTCTTTATGAGTACGTTTCCAATCGTGTCCGTTATGTAGATTTCCGGCTGAGACATGAGCCCCTCAAAAAAATTCGCATTGTCGACAATACTAAAGAACTCTTCCAGACTCGCTGCCTGTGAAATCTGTTCAAAGAGCTCGTTGCTCCTATAGAAGATTTCCTCATAACCGGCATCATAACTCGTCGAAATGCTTTGCCGTTCCTCGACAGACATGTTCAGACTGACTATGGTCACAAGCACCCCTACAGCCAGGGCAGTTAAAAAATTGAGCATAAGCTGGGCCACAATGCTGGCCTGAATCTTTGCACGAATGCCCAGACGGTCAAGCAGGTTCACCACAGAGGCAAACGATCCGGTGACAAATCCCATCAGACGACTTAAGCGCCCATGCCACTTTTTCCTGCTTGCCGCCTTTCTCTCTGCTTTTGCTGTGGCACGCCGCTTTGCCTTTTCGAGCTTGCGTTTCTTTCTTTCCTCGGAATTCATATCTTATAACCCACTCCCCACACCGTTTTGACATAAACAGGCTCTCTTGGATTCTCTTCAATCTTCTCTCTGATTTTACGTATGTGGACCATTACCGTATTGCGTGTTTCAAAAGGGTCTTCACCCCATACCTTTTCATAAATACGATCTGTGCTGAAAACAATGCCCCTGTTGCTCGCAAGAAGATAGAGAATGTCAAATTCCCGCGGTGTCAGGCGAACCAGCCTGTCATTAATTTGAACTTCATGGGTGGAGGTGCTCATGAACAAGCCATCAACACGTATTTCGCTCAGGTCATCACCCTGTCCCTCCGGTCTGTTCAACACCTTGAAGCGTCTAAGTTGTGACTTGATTCTCGCAATCAGCTCAAGGGGACTGAATGGCTTGGTCATGTAATCATCCGCACCAGAAGTCAGGCCGTTGATCTTATCCAGGTCTTCAGACTTGGCAGAAAGCATGATGATGGGCACATTGCGCTCTTTTCTGATTTCCATGCAAACATCCAGCCCACCCAGTCTAGGCATCATAATGTCAAGGACCATGAGTTCTATAGGTTCACGCTTTGCAATTTCAAGTGCTTCAACACCATCTCTTGCCAAATGACAGACATACCCGTCATTTTCCAGATAGATCTGTATGAGTTTGCGTATTTCATCGTCGTCATCAGCGACCAGAATATGTTCATTCATGATTCTTCCCCCGATTCTCTTCTAATATGACTACAGTATAATACACGGGTACTAAAAACTTCTTAACAAATCTTAAGAAGATATTAAATGCCGGCATAAGAAAAGTCCGGTATATACCCTACCGGACTCAGACTGTAAAACTTCTCAATACTGCGTTTCTGGATAAAGTCTGCGCCTTTTCTCTACAAATCATATTTTTCAATGATTTCATCAAGTTTAAGCGGCTTGCTGTAGTAATAGCCCTGATGTATCACACAGCCTCTTTCAACGAGGAAATTCCGCTGCATGTCATTTTCAATACCCTCGGCAACCACCTGCATTTCCAACGCACTTCCCAGCTGAATAATGGCATTGATAATTGTACCGGGACTGTTCTCTGTAAGGTCTTTCAAGAAGCTTCTGTCAATTTTAAGCACATCAACCGGCAAATGCTGCAGATAGCTTAAGGACGAATAACCTGTACCAAAGTCATCAATGGAAATGACAATGCCTGATTCCTTTAGCATGTTGAGCTGAGGGACAGCCTCATTCAAATTCTCAAGGAGCAGAGACTCTGTAATTTCAAGCTCGAACTTCTCTGCTTTCAGGTTCATTTCACTAATGCTTTCAAGGATCCAGGCAAAAAGGGACTCATCCTTGAACTGCTGTCCTGACAGATTCACTGAGACACTCATGTCCTCATGTCCCAAATCATGAATTCTGCGCAGATCCTCGCTGGCCTTCTCAATAACCCACCGGCCTATTTTCTCAATGATGGAAGACTCTTCTGCCACAGGGATGAACTCAACAGGAGATACCACACCCAGAATATGACTGTCCCATCTCAGGAGTGCTTCAAAGCCGACAAGCTTACCCGTCTGCGCATTAACCTTGGGCTGATAGGCCAGATAGAGTTCCTTGCGGTCTATGGCCTCATACAAATGACTGAGTATCATCTGTCGGCGTTCAGACTGTTCACGCAGTTCTTTTGAAAAGTAGTAGTGGAATCCGCGTGCATCGGTTTTTGCCTTGTTCAGCGCAGAAAGCGCGGCAGTAATGATGCCTTCTGTGGAATCCGCATCACTTGGATAAGAACTGATTCCCATACTGGCTGTCAAATAGATGGACGTATTGTGTCTGCGTATCGGACGTCTTATAATGCCCTGAATCTGCTGAATGAATTTCTCAGTGCCCTCACCAAGATCATCAAGGTCCACTATAAAGGCAAATTCATCGCCTCCAATTCTATAAAACTGAGACTTTTCAGGTCCAATAAGTGGTATTTTCTCAGAAAGGGAGACAATTACAGCATCGCCTGCATTGAATCCGTAAATTTCATTAATGGATTTGAAGTCATCAATCCCTATATAAATGAGCACAAAGTGCTCACCGCCTTCTATGAGTCGGTCAATATCACTACGCATTTGTGTCGTATTAGGCAGTCCGGTCTTGATGTCAATCTGAAGCTGGTCATAGTGTTTCTCAGCCGTTTGTGTACGATTGCTGAGGTCTTCAGTAATCATCAGGTAGAATTTCGGTTTGCCTTCATCGTCACGCAGGAGTCGGATGATGAGTGATGCGAAGTAGCTTTCACCAGATTTTTTCATCTGGGTCACCTCACCGGACCAGATGTTATGCTCTTCAAGCATTTCCAGAACTTCAAAGCGAAGCTCCGCACCGTCTCGGTCAAGGGTATAGATATGTTCACCCAGGAGTTCCAGGTTGGAATACCCGGAAATCTTGCAAAAAGCGCTGTTTACATAAATGATTCTCTTTTTGGCATTGAGAATGACAACCCCTTCATTACTGTTTTCAAGCACCTGGGTCATGATATTCAGTTCCTGCTGTGTAAGCTGGTGCTTGCCCTTTTCCTCTTCAAGGGTGGAAAAGACTTTGTTAAGGTCAATTCTCAGCTGTTCAAAGGACCTGGCAAGGGTTCCTGCCTCATGTTTCATCTCCAGGTACTTTTGAGGAATACCATCCGCATAGTTGCCTTCTTTTACTCGTCTTATATAGCCCTCTAAGATATTGATGTTCTTCATTTCTGCATCGACCGTAAAATAAATGACCCATGTCACAACAATCAGCAAAAGGAGAATTGTCATCACATAGGCACTTGCCGTCTGCTTGATTTTCTCATCAACCACATAGACAGGCAGATAGGTTGCCAGGAAGTTGTCGTCAAACCGTGTCAGGCCAATGAGGTAGTCCTGGTCGTTCATCCTACCGCCGACAAAGAGCACCGCATTTTGCTCGGTACTGATACGATCGCCAAGTCCCTCAAGACCCTCTTCCAAAAGGGCGAACTCTGTAATATTATCAAACGTCACGTTTTCATTTCCTGTAAGTATGTTGCCGTAGGCGTCGAACATCATCATGCCGCTGGCATGGCCCATGAAGCTGAAACTTGAGACCTCTATATCAGAAATATCAAGAACGCCGCCGACAAAGCCCTGTAGCTTGCCGCTGAGTTCAATGGGTTCGATGTATGCACGCTTAGGACTGCCCTCAAAGCAGATATTGAACCAGCTGCCGCCACGGATTTCATCCAGATCTATCGGTTCAATGCCTGTGCACATATCCGTTTCTCCAATAACCGTCTGAAAGGACTTTTGTATGACATCTTCCTCATTGATACGTTCAATGACATAACCTGTCAGCCAGTCACCATTTTTTGAAATGAAGAAACTTGCTTTCATCTTGACGGAGCCGAGTACGATCTCACGAAGAGACGCACGCGTAATAGACTCGAAGGTCTGAGCATCCATATTGCCTTCAAGGGAGAGCCTGATTACAGAGAACTTCTGACCGATTTCATCCGCCTCCAGGCTGGCAATGTCAGTATAGACCTGTGCCGTATGCAGCATTTGCGTTTTTGCGTTTTCTTCTATATTCATTGCATTGTAATAAACGACGACCGATCCCAGCAGTATAGCTGCCAGGGCGAAAATCACAGCCATTTTTACAGATATGATACTACTCAGCTTTTTCATCAACCCACCACCATAGCCGCGTCCCTATGTCGCGATTCAAAATGAAACACGCTTGCCATTTCTATTATGATACCCAAAACCTCGATGAATATCGCATGGGCTTTAAATGGCCCAGGAACAAACACGGGTAAGGGGAACCGCTTCCTTATGATAAAGAGTCACATGCATGGGTGCAAATGATGCCTCAAAGACCTTGTTGCTTAAGTCCACCAAAGACTGTCGATCCTTATGTGATTTCAGGATGACATATATTTGAGGTTGGAAGGCTCTTCCGCGTTCCTGATCAACCAGATGCTTAAGTGCAGATGAACCGGACCCTTCCAGTTGGGTGAGAATACATTCCCTAAGCGCCAGAAGACCACTGTTTGCACTGAAAACCATTACGAGGTAACCCTCGTCGCTTACTTGAAAGCCCTGCGACTCAAGCACAAGTTCTTCTCCGTTTTCCGCTTTCCAGCATGCAAGACCTTCTTCAACCGCTTTAACCACGGTATCAAGCTCACGCACCAAGGTCATATTGCCGTCAAAATGGCCAATTATGGGGATATCCACTGGCATGACTGACATCTTCTTGTCAGAAAAGCTGTCGCGTATTGCGTAAATTTTTGAATTCAGCGGCTCTGGCACATCAAGCGTTATATATGATTCAAAATAAAGATTAGGCTTCATTCTATTCTCCATTATTCTATTTGTAGGATATTCTCCAGCATCCTATCATTATAACAAAAAACACGACTAAAACACGAAAGAGTCACCATGTCGACTTTTTCTACAGTCAGTCATCTTGTCGACATCGTCGACAAACTAAGAGCCACCTTCATAATAAAAGTGGCTCTCAGACTGTAGAAAACTCCGAAATACTGCGTTGCTGGATAAAATCCGCTCTGATCACGTACGTTGAGTACGCTCACAGAGCGGATTTTATCCGCGCCTGGTCTTTCGAAGTTTTCTACAGTCTGTCATCTTGTCGACATCGTCGACAAACTAAAAGCCACCTTCATAATGAAAGTGGCTTTTAAACTCATATCAAATCCTATTTACATCAAATCTTTAGTGATCCGTTCAATTAAGCAGCATTTTTGTTTGCAGCTTCAAAATTTGCATCTTTCTTAGCGTTGAATATGTCTTTATTCAAGTCGCCTTCACCTTGAGCGATGATTACTGTACAAACAGCATCCCCAGTAATGTTAACTGCTGTTCTAGTCATATCAAGGATACGGTCGATACCCATGATGATTGCAATACCTTCAACTGGAAGACCAACTTGAGTAAGTACCATAGAAAGCATGATCAGACCAACGCCTGGAACGCCTGCAGTACCAACTGAAGCAAGTGTAGCAGTTACGATAACCATCATGTACTGGTTCATAGTCAGATCAACACCAAACAGCTGCGCGATAAACACTGTCGCAACACCTTGCATGATTGCTGTACCGTCCATGTTGATTGTCGCGCCAAGAGGCAGACAGAATGAAGCAATATCTTCCTCAACGCCACATCTTTTTACAGTTGTCTCAATTGTCAGAGGCAGTGTAGAAGATGAAGAAGCAGTTGAGAACGCTACGATCATAGCTGGTGCAAAGTTCTTGAAGAACTGAATTGGGTTCAGTTTTGTAATTGCAGCCAGTAGACCTTGGTAAGTAACAATTGCGTGGATAAATAGTGCACCGATTACAGTTAGCATGTAAACAGCCAGCGGTGCGAACATTTCCCATCCAAGCTGAGCGAATGTCTTAGAAATCAGACAGAATACACCAATAGGTGCTACCTTCATGATCATTTCAACGATTTTAAGGTTAACGTCATTGAACTGCTCGAAGAAAGTGAATACAGCTTTCGCTTTTTCGCCTTGAATTGTAAGTGCAGTACCTACGAATAGAGCGAATACGATGATTTGAAGCATTGAACCGCTTGAAAGTGAAGCGATTGGGTTTGTAGGAATCATGCTGTAAAGAACTTCAACAAGTGCTGGAGATTCTTTAGCTGTGTACTCGAAGCCTTCCATAGCGATGCCGCCAACAAGACCTGGGTTTGTGATGTTTGCAAGTGTAATCGCAATTGTAATCGCGATTGCAGTTGTCATCAGGTAGAAACCAATTGTTTTAGAACCGATACGACCCAGCTTTTTAACGTCACCGATCATAGCAGCGCCGACTACAAGTGATACAAATACGAGTGGTACAACCATCATCTTGATTGCATTAAGGAATACCTTACCGCCTAGTGTGAATACAAAGTTAATGAGTACATCTTTTACAAAAGGTACTTCATTCATTGGATATAAAACTACACCCACGATTGCACCTAGAATCAGCGCAATGAAAATTTTGGTCGTAAGACTCATCTTACCTTTCATATAACCCTCCCTTTCCGCATTGAACAATAAATAATTGCAGTGTCTTATCCCCTATATGATTAAGACAGTTATAATTTTAAAACTTGCACCCCGCATTTCTACATTTTCCTACAAAATCCTACACATAAACGTTTTCTTCCCCTATTTTTCAACGTTTTATGGACTTGTAGAATTTTCCGACAAATGCATTTTCGCTATTTTTGTATGCATTATTGCGATATGTCTGTAATTATTTCCGCATGCCGGCATACACATTTGCGGTTTGCGCAATATATTGTCAACATAAAAAAAGAACAGCCACCGCATCTTCATCCTTGCAGTGGCTGTTAAAATCAGATTATACAATTTTAAAGGTCATATTCGGTAGACTGGGACCTATAGACCCATGCCGCCCATTTCGTCAGCAGTTACGCTGTTTTCTTCCGTCAGTTCCGGGAAGAAAAGGTCTGTTACACTATTGATGTTGAACATTGTCGAATCAACACTGATTGTAACATTCATGTCTGTTTCAGTCTCAGGTACATTCACACTCAAATCAAAGCCTGTCTTTGTTGAAACAATTTGCTTGTCCGCATCAATGCCGAATGTCATGTCGAAGCTGTTGATTGTAAAGTATGTAACCATCTCTTCCCAGCCTTCGTTGAACTGAGTTACCATTTCGTCCATTTGAGCGTTCAGCTCTTCGTCTGAAATTTCCATATCATACATTGCCATCTGGTTCTTCTGCGAGTTGATCATGATTTCTCTGAAAGCTTCATCTGTGAACATTTCATTGATAAGGTCCTTGATCATTGCTTTAGTGCTTGCGTCGTCAAGCTGCAGTGAAATGTTTGTAACCTTCACATCTTCACCGTTGATTGAAACAGGTGCGTTCTCTTCAACCACCAGATCGTCGTCCGTAACCTTGGTAAGAATTGAGCTGTAGATTTTCTTGTTGATTTCTTTAGCCTGTTCTTGGCCCAGTGTCATTTGCTGACCGTCTTCAGAAACCATTTCCTGAACGATGTACTGTTCCATCATTGGAATTTTCATAGCCATCTGTGACTCGTTCATGTAGACTTCAACATTGTAAGTCATA
The DNA here is from genome assembly GCA_963678925.1 of uncultured Acidaminobacter sp. Taxonomy (GTDB): domain Bacteria; phylum Bacillota; class Clostridia; order Peptostreptococcales; family Acidaminobacteraceae. The sequence continues at coordinate 4,477,445 of OY787533.1, forward strand.
CCGCTCAGGGCTGCAGAACCTGTCATTTCAACTTGAGGCATATCGCCTTCGATCATTGACTTGGCATGGAAGCTCACATCTACGTCTTTAAGCATAGAAGCGAACATTTCAACCATTGGATCCGGGTTCTCACCAAGTTCTACCGACAGATGCATATTCATGTCCTGCTCAGCAGATTTGATCTCCAGAGCATTCATCGTTGCTTCCTCGAGCATTTCCTTAGGTGTCTGCTTAGGCGCACACCCAGCTACTGAAAGTACCAATGTCAGTACCATCAGAAAAGATATAATTTTGCGATTCATATTTACTCCTCCTTCTAATCCCATATATTGTATCATGGCAGTTTGGCAAATTACCATTAAAATTCCATTAAGACACTTGCAAACGCCGAATTGTAACTAGTTTGAATTTTCTGTATCATTCGAATCCCTAACAATATCCAGCGGTTCCTTAATATAGACACGCAACCCATTGCGTTCCCTGTAGTCTGAAAGATAGGCCCGCATGCGCTCTGGGTCATCTTTCATTTTTTCAAGCTCGCTCAGCTCCAAATCCTGACTGAAGGGACAGGCCGACATGCAGACACCGCAGTCCGTTCCCAGTGAACGCCACCGTTCATAGCAGTTCTCCTGATTGATCTGCCAACGCATGTCACCATTTATAAGTGACCGCTTCTCCTTTTGAATTGCCTGACCTGGACAGGTCCTGGAACAGATCCCACAAATCTCGCAAAACTCAGCGAGACCATAATCTTTCGGCGCATCGGCCACCAGCTCCATTTCTGTTGTCACAACACCAAGGCGCACCCTAGGCCCACAGCTCGGCGTCGTAATCAGTCCAATTCTTCCGAGTTGTCCTATGCCCGCTGCCTCTGCTACAACGGGCGCAACCACCAGATAGTTGCCATCCATATGGTTTCGCGTCTCATAGCCAAGTTCTCTGAGCATATATGTAAGCGTCATTCCAATCATGCCTGCTTCCATGTAACCCTTTGTTACTGCAATGACCTCTTCTAGCTGGGGGGCACGATTGATCATGTCCCTTTCCATTTCCACTGCGAACACAATGGCATAGTGGGGTTTGGCTTCTACTGCGTCCCCGTAGTTTTCTGGCTTTCTCCCCCTATGGGAATAGTAATATTCATCTTTCATTTTTACAATGCCGACTTCAATAGCCCCATAGTACCGTGCATATTTCTTAATAAGCGCCGACATTTCCGCTGGGTCTGTTTCAACACGCTGCGGCTGGTGCTGGCCTTCTGATAGCGGGTTGATGTCTCCAAGCATTCTAAACACGCTGTCCGCAAATCTAGAGTGAATGGGGTGATAGGTCATGGTTCCCTCACCGCAAATATTCGGCAGACCACGCATGTGGTCATCCCGTTCTTTCTTGTCAGGGTTTCTCTCATAGTAATCCCTATAGCTTTCCGAGTCCTTTTCATAGGCCATTCTGGCGAACATGGTATCCCGCTCGTCAATACGCTTCATAACAATTCCCCCTGTGCAGTACATGCCATATGCGACTGTCTTTTCTACTCTCCATCCTATTGTAACATCAAATTGCATAGTCAGAAATTCAAGATTGCTTAAGACGCAAATGCCCCTGCTTTAGATTACAAATCCAATCTGAAACAGGGGCCTATACAGTACCCGGGAAATTATTCACTTAATCAGTTGCGTGAAAGGGCTATTGAGATATGACCTATACGGGCATTCTTCTCATCGTAAATGCCGATAGTCCCGCCAAAGCTTGTGGATGTCATGGTCCCGCTTACCGTAGTTGCAGCACCTTGAAAATCATTGAATACACAAGTAAATGTGTGTCCGTCATAGCTTGCAGGCGTACTTGTGGTAATGGTCACATCGAAATCAAACATTTCCGTACCGCTGACAATCATATCAAATGTGACATTGCCATCCGCTGCAACACGCATGCGAACCTGACTATGATCGGCGCCAATCGGGAATGACATTTGGCCGGCATCTGTCTCATAAAAGACTATTTCAGATGCATAGCCAGTATACATGCCTTCCACCTCACCAGAATCCATTCCCCCTGTAGAGGTCTCATCCACAGGCGCTGTACTTGCAACCGCTTCCTCTGAGCTTGTGCCTGCGTCTGCGTTTTCAGGTGCAGGACTCTGGTCTTCAGTTTCCTCAACGGCCTCGCCTGCATCTGTAGCCTCAGATCCTACTTGACCAGTATCACCGCCAGTACCCCCACCGGAATCTGCTCCACTTGTTTGAACTGGACTTGAAGCGTTGTCAGGTGTCTGGGTCTGACTTGGTGTCTGCGGCTTGGTATCTATACGTGTAGCCTCAGCTACAGCAGGTGGCAGACCGTTGCGGTCCGCATCACCTTTTGTTTTTATGGCTTTTGGAGAAGGCAGCTTGCCGGTTTTTTTGGCTTCAACCAGCTTTGACATCTTCTGTGCTTCCTGTCCATTTACATAGCTGTCCCAAATTGCCTCAAGGGTTTCGCCTGCTTCTTTAACCGTATTCCAGCCTTCACCCTCAACATAATTCTGTATAAATCCTTCAAAGCTTCCACCCAGCTTATTCTTGATGACTTTAGGTATATCTGTGGCAAGGGTTTTCGCTTCATCCACAATCATCTTTCCAACAGATGTGCTTTTGAGGTACGTGATTGCGTTTTGCGTTTTGGTTTTAACACTTGCAACCAGGGGCGCCGTTTTACTTGAAACATACCCGCCAATACTGGTGGCTACATTCTTGGCCCCATCATAGAGATACTTGGAATAGGAAGTCACCATCTTTCCAAGGTTTTGTTTTTCCACACTTGAAATGAGCGTCGGCATTTTTGACAGTGCGTTTGACAGATATGGTCCAGCCGTATTTGAAAAGCTCTGCAGCGCACCTTTCACACCAGTTGCCAGAGCCGATGTCTTTGAAGCTGCCAGTTTCACAAGGGGTTTCCCAAAATAGCTGGCAACCTTGGTTGCAGCTTCCCCAACCTTGGCGAAGCTGGTAGCCACATCAAAAGCTGCTCCTGCCATTTGAGAGTTGGTAGCCTTGGTGTCTGCGAGGGTAAAGATACCCTTGGCAAATCCGGTGAAGCACCCTGTGACAAACTTGGATGTGTTGTCCAGCGCCTTTGTAACGACATTCTTCCCTACCGTGTTAAAGAGGATTTTTCCTGGCAGGTCTTCCACACTCTGTACATAGCCTTTTGCATCTTGAACCACGTTGGAGCCGGAAATACCCTTTTGGAAATTGTCTTCCACAGTTTTGTAGTTATCATCTACAACTTCCCTGATAACCTTGTCGTCAAAGCCGTAGTACCAGCCCACGGCCTTTACAGCCAATTCCTGTCTGGCAGCTGCAGTGTACTCAAGACCATAACCAACATGCTTTTTAAGCGTGGACGCCTTGTCAGCAACCCAGCTTCCGGTTGATTTCACACTGTTCCAAATGCTTGACAACATACCCGGTTTAGAGGCAACAGGTGGTGACTGACTTGTCATGACACTGCTTGCCTTATTCTTATAAGCCGTCATTTCAGCCTTTGTCTGGTCGTTTGAAGCGGCGTAGCTCACTGGCATCAAATCAAACCAACTCATTTCAGGATGATTGATGTAGCTTTCCCACTCCGATGGCGCAAGTGCCAGCTCATAAGTGGACTCCTCCAAATAGATTTCTTCTGTACCATAGGCATAGGCCTCCATCAAATCAATCAGATTGCCAAATGCCGCCAGATCTGCTTCTGTAACCGATTCACTCGGCGCAATGCTGTCATAGGCGACGCGCAGTTCCGGTATTTGCGCCTGCATGAACTTCATAGCCGCAAGCGTCATTAGCTGGTCACCTTCATCAAGGCGCATGAGGCCATCATGAATGCCTACAACCGCGTTTGCCAGTTGTGCAGTCAGATCAGCTGTATCTATGTCAGCTTGCGCCATGGACTGCATGAAAATATCCGCAACATCCATCAAGGCATCGTTGTCAGTAAGCTGCGCAGCCATGTACAGGTTTGCGCCGTCAATGGTGATCCATTCCAGGCGGTCCAGCATTTTCAGGCCAAGACTTTCCGCATCGAGCACATAGGTGTAGGCAATTGAAGAATTCATGTAATCTTCAAAACCATCGTATTGCGTGTTATCTATTTCAGCTTCCAATGTGCTTTCTTCAAGGAGCGCATTTACATATCGATTGGCTGCTTCGTATACATAGGGCAGCTCTTCATCTTCAGCAGCGAAACTGTCAAAGAGTCCATACAGGTCTGACTGATACGACGCCATGGCTGTATCCAGTTCCGCTGAAAGGGAAACCGCCTGGTCGGCGCGCTCCAAAATGGAGACAATAAGGGCGTTTCTCTCCGTCAGATAAGTGCCGTTTTCAAGAACATGCACAAAGGTGTCCGGTACATAGAATGGACTGGTTACTTCTATGAGGTCCACATCATCACTTTCGAGCAGTTTCTGTGTTGTTTCTTCCGCATTGAAATCATAACTGATGACCGCTTCAATGGTTTGCAGTTCAGATCCACTCGCTTGGCCGCTATCGACGGACGCCGCACCGCCATCCGAACCACCCCCAGAGCAGCCCGTCAAGCAAGCGGTAGATAGCATAACAAGTGTTAGAAACAAAGCTAGACTTTTTCGCAACATATTGCACCTCCCGGTCTGTTAAATCCCAAAAGGCCCCCAATCGCAGTGCTCTTTCTCTATTCACACCACTTTTAACTTAAATACTTTATAATTTATACCCGAAATGCAATACATAACCCCTTACGATTGCAGTATTTTTACCATAAAAAAACCGGTCCCTAATCGTTAGATATTTGATCTAACGTTTAGGGACCGAGTCAAAAGCTGAATGAGGTTCTAGATGCCACGATTATACTTATAGCATCATTCCGAGTGCCATTTTGAACACCAGAGAAAAGCTGACAACAACAAAGGCTGGTTTGATGAATCCAGACCCCTTTGTTACTGCAACAAGACTGCCTGCACGTGCTCCGAAAACCATTGCAATCGCCATGGGAATCCCGGTTGAAAAGAGCACCTGACCATGCATTATGAAGAGACTCAGGGCTGCAAGATTGCTTGTCAAATTTAGAAATTTGGCGTTTGCAGTTGCATGCTTGAAGTCAAACCGGAAAATATGAATGAGTCCAAATATGAGAAAAGACCCAGTTCCCGGACCGAAAAAGCCGTCATAAAAACCAATCGTCAGTGCAAGTACAATCCCTTTAGCCACCACTGCGGGCCCTGGTGCTTCAAACTCATCCGCCATGCCAAGTTCTTTTTTCAAAAGGGTGTAAAGGCCAATAATGGTTACCAATACAATTATAAGAACCTGAAGAAAATCTGCATTCATTCCAAGAACGACACGTACCCCCATCATGGCCCCTATGAGTGAAAAGGGAATGAGAGGAATCACTACGGAAAGACGGGCTGCCCCGCTTCTGTAATACTGCCACGCACTGCTGACCGCGCCAAAGGTTGACGCCAGCTTGTTGGTTCCAAGAGCGAGATGCGTTGGCATCCCAGTAGCAAGTAGGGCCGGTATGCTGATCAATCCGCCGCCACCTACGATTGCATCTACAAAAGCCGCAAAAAAACTCGCGACACATATCCAAAATATCACTAAATATTCCTCCTGCGCTTATGGTCTTATATGCCATTCCAAATTGGCACCAAATCATTATAGCGCAGGTGCAGACATGTGTCACGAAAAATAATTCCTGCTTATTTTCATTTATTTACCGGATGTTATTGAGCCGCTTTCTTACTCGCATGGAATGTAATAGTAGCTGGCGCTGATTGCAATGAAAAGCTCATAGTTCCGGTAAAAGTGGATTGTGAAATTGTTCCTTCAATGCTTAAAGGTCCAATAAATGAACTACTGGTCTGCATGGAAACGCGTCCACCTTCCATCGTATAGGATGAAAAGTCAATAGTCCCACTACTGTCTATAGTGCCTGTGCCGCTGATTTTGAACTGCACTGCAACAGCTTGCTCACCAAAGGAGAAGGTCACTGAAGAATTTCCCATACCGATTTCCTGTGTTCCTCCACCGTGGTGCACTTTCATCATATAACCAGAGTAGACGCCCTGACCCTGCAATTTTTCAATTTCCGCTGCCACTTCCTTCAGCGCTCTCGCACGCAAGTCCTCTTCGAAGCCCATTAGAACAACTTGCATCTCCTGCGGCAGGAAGGACCAGCGACCCGTCTGTCCATCACTGGATGTTGAAACATCATTAATCTGTTTTTCAGCACTTTCTGTCACATTCCTATCGCCAGACGCTTCAGCCGTAATGGTTTCCTTAAATGACTGTGTGATTTTTTCAGGAATCTGCTGAATTTCATTCGCGGTATTTTGAAGATCACCTACTAACGTTTGTGCCTTTTGCCCTGCTTCTGAATTAAGCATTTTATCAATGAGCTGCTGCTTGTAGGCCTGAACCTCCTGTTCAACATTTGCAGCCACCTCTGTCATGGCATCATATAGCTTTGTAATACTCTCAGGCATCATGCTTTTCAACTTTTCTCCGCCTGCAGTTTTTAGCATTTCGCCTGCATTTGTAAGTATGTCTGCCTTGTAAAGACCGGACGCTTCTATGATTGAAAAGATTTTCTGTATGCCAGGTTTTTCACCATCAAAGGCGTCAGCAACCGCCTTAACCAGCCCTGTATACCCTTTAACCGTATACTTGAGGGCGCCTTTTGCGACATCCCCCATTGGAATGTAATCGAGGGCCTTTCCAATTTTCTCTTCAACACTTTTCGCCAGCTTGTCTGCCACACTTGAAAGTTCTCTTGCAGCAGCTCCAGGGGACCCTGTAATCATCTTCTTAATTGACTTGAGTTCTTGCTTGAAGGCCTTTGAGTCGTCAATTTGCGCTGTATATTTTACAAGCGACACAACACCCTTGGCTGTGCCATATACAACATCGGCGCCCTTGCTCACAACGTCTGTTGCAATGTCAACTGTGCCAACGACCACGTTCTTAACAGTACCGACAACATTTCCCACGATGCTGAAAACACTGTTTGATCTTTTTTTAGTGGCTTCCTCGGCTTTTGCCTTCAGCTGTACGGCTTCAGAGTTTTCGTCTGCATAGGCAATGCCAAAGAGCATTGTGGTAAAGGCAGGTGTGCTTACTTCTTCTGTTGCTTGTGGCAGCTCAAGCGCATACTCTGATGTTGCAAGTACCTCATTATAAAAGGCTTCAGAAGCAGTGACGTAGAAATCCACCTGTGTATTGACAAGTGCCTTGTCTGCCTCCGTAATCGTTCCTTCAGGGAAGTTTTCCAGCAGCAGGGCTTTCGCTGCATCGGCACTTTCCATAACCGCTTTTGCCGTTGCCAGTGCATAATACTGATCTGCTTCTTCAAGGGCTTCCATCATTGCAACAATGCTTCTCTTGCCATTGACCACGGCCTCATAGACTGAAGCCTGGGCATCAACTGCATCAAAAGCAGTGTTCAGCGCATCTGTAGCCCCACTGTCTTCAACTGACGTCGCGTACTCCGAAAGCATGACACCATCAACGAGCAGCTGATTCAGATAATCTACAGCATAGATTGAATTCATCATTCTCGCATTTACAGTCAGTTCCTGATACCAGCTGTCCATATAAGGGTCATCTGTAACTTTGTCATAGGATTCTACAGTCAGCTGACCCTCTATGATATCAGCCATGTAGGAAGCATGCACGGCGTACATGCCACTGAAATAGGCTGGCAGGGTCTCTTGATCCATTGCATTGACTACGGTCAGTAGACTTGCCTGCAGCTTGTCTATTGTCTGAATAAGCTCGCCAGTACTGTCTTCCAGCGCTTTGCTCTCTGCAATGATCTCTGCAACCAAAGCGTCGCGTGCATCACCATAGCCGGAATCTGAAAACACCTTGCGGTCTGCCTCCGACAAGAAAAACAAACTTTCCGAGAGGGTATCATTCAGACTCATGTCCATGACAAATGCCTTCGCTTCCTCTTCATTTTCAAATGCTGCGGTATCCATACCACTATAGTTCATGGCACTATACAAACTATTGCTATCCTTTACCGCATCTGCCACAGGCGTTTCGTTCTCACTGGGGCTGCTGCCGCCATCCCCTGCTGCATCCGTAGTCTCCCCACTGTTGTCAGTCGAAGCGGGCGCTTCTGCTGACGGTGTCGTGGAACCTGTATCCTGTGCTGGCGCAGTGTTTCCGCCACATCCTGAAAGTGTTGAAACCATCAAAAGAATTGATAAGGCCAGTGCTATGTGTCTTCTCATATTGAACTCCCTCCTTTATGCGCTCCGCCCACCCAGCGGATTCCATATATATCATTACTACCATTTTAGAGATGCTTCCAAACGAATGAGAGGCCACATATACAGCAAATGCCTGTCACCCACTGGGCAACAGGCACTGAAATTCACATCAGAAATCCGCTAAATTTAGATTTTATCCATAGATACTTGTTCATCTGCCTCTTCGCTAGCTGCAGAAATACGGTCTCGGCCATTTTCCTTCGCATCGTATAAGGCATTGTCCACAAGTTTCATCATTTCGTCAAAATTAGAGAAGTTTTTGGAATACTGAATCATACCAATGCTGATGGTGATTTTGACAGCGTTATTATCCAGCATGAAAGTATGGTTCCGTACTATATTAAGGAGCTTTTCAGCAATGATTTCACTCTCTTCTCTGCTCGTCTTGCGCAGTAAGATGGCAAACTCCTCGCCGCCATACCTTGAAAAGAGGTCTGTTTTCCTGATATTTTGTGAAATCAGTCTGGCCAGCTGTTTAAGGAGTTCATCTCCCGCAGGGTGTCCATAGGTGTCATTCACACGCTTAAAGTAATCAATATCAAATAGAATGATCGAATAATCATGCGCATTTGTCTTTGCTTCCAAAAAAGCTTCCACACCCGCACTGTAAAGTACCCGCCTATTGTAGGTCTGAGTCAGAACATCGGTGCTGGCAAGCCTGAGCAGTTCTTGCTGAGACTTGTAATTGTCCTTGGCAAGCTTTGCGAATACATACGTCATCGGTATGAGTATTGAGACTATTGCAATGCCTCTAAAGAGCAGGTTCAACTGGTCCCCTGTCTCATACATGTAAAAGTCAAGACGCACAGTTTCACTGATCAGATACAAAATGGAGGCCAAAATAGAAGCCGTTACAGAGAAGATTCTTTGCGCTTTGATGTCACTTCGCATTAAGATAAAAATGGACATTGGCACCATGAAGTAGAACAGATTGAAGCCTGTATCCACCGGAAACCATAGGAAAACAGCCAAAGTCAGCTGCACCATAAAAACAATGCTTAGCGCATATCTTACAAAGTCAAACTTCCTTCTTTTTAAAAGGAGAAACAAGTATGTGCTGAATAAGAAGTACACGATGTGGACGCCTATTGCCGGAATAAAGGTTATATACAGCAAATACAGTGTTAGATATATTCCGGTTACAAGAATCACACACAAGTTCATCAAATATAAAATTCGATCGTAGTAGTCCAGCTGATTTGAATACCCAATCATTTTCAGCAATTTATTCATAGTAAACAACCCCACCCACAGCAATGCTCAACTTTCCCATGCCCGATTGAACAATGCCTCTTTCTGTCACGCCCAATTTGAAGACTTCTTACTATGGACTATTTACCCCATATATGCCTAAAGTACCGAAAAACGTCTCATATATTGCCAAAATCCTACAAATACTGCCTGCCGGTCTAAAAACGAACTGACCTAAATCTGAATTGACTTAAAACTGGAGACGAATGCCCTGATCCTTCAACCATGCCATTTTTTCCTTATAATCAGGCACCAGGCTTTGTACAAGCATCCAGTAGGCTTTCGAATGGTTCATATGGATCATGTGACACATTTCATGGACCACTATATAATCGAGAATTTCGATTGGTGCCATAGAGATTCTCCAGTTGAAGAGGAGTTTTCTTTTAGATGTACAGCTGCCCCACCTTCTTTTCTGCTCCTTAATCTGAACCCCTGAGGGCTTGACTTCAAAATAGGGCTGGTAACGCTGTAGGCATTCGAGAACCCTTTGCCTGGTCTCTTCCCTATACCACAGCTCAAGAGCACCCCGAAGGTGCTCGGGTGCTCTTGATGGCGTATAGACATTCAGTTTTCCAGACTCGATTTGAACAAAAGCTTTCCTACGTCCTTTGTCTTCATGGATCGCCAGGGAATACGTCTTTCCGAGATACATAAAGGCTTCTCCTTCAACAAAAGCTTTTTCGACTCTCAAGGACTGCCTTGTCCTGACTTCTGCAAGCTTTTTGAGTATCCACTCAGCTTTCTCTTCTACGACATCCTTAACGACTTCCCTTGGAAGACCTAAAGGCGCTGCAACGCTCACAAGACCGGGCGGACTAATTTTAATGCCTATGGATTTGCGCTTGCTGTATGAAATGGTGAACTCAATCACCTCAGACTTATATTCCAGCTTCATTTCTCAAATTTCCTTTCAACCACGCTCAGACGTAAAGGCCTGAGTCCTACCGCTTCTTAGAACAGATCCTTCAGGAACATTGAACCTGCAAGGAATATCTCCAGTATAGCCAGTATGGCAATCCATATCCAGTACAACTTCTTATTGTCTGTGTCTGGAACATACCAGATGAAGGGTTTCAGTCTCTCGTTGAATTCATCTTCACGCGTCTTGACAACGGGTTCTCCAACGGTCCTATCTTTATTTATCTCTTGCCGCTCTTCTTGACCTTCACTTGATTTCTGCTCATGTTTGTATTCATTCATTGTTTTTCATCTCCTGTTCATATGGAAATAAATATTTGAATTCAATACGACTCTTCACATCGGTTTTCCTGTAAATATTCTGTACATGCTTTTTAACTGTGTTTTCAGATATAAAGTACCGCTCACCGATTTCCTTGTTTGCCAGGTCCTCAAGCAGGGCTTCGGCAATCATTTTCTCACGGCTGGTCAGTCCGTATTTTTGAAAAACTCTGACCTGACTCTCTCTAGCTTGGTTTTGGGGCAGAGCTTTAACCGTGTCCAGCTTCACATCGCCCAAAGTCATGTCAACCAGCATGCCAAGCAGCACACCATAGAAGAGTCCAAGAAAATGCGGTACGATAAAGGCAGTCACATTTTCCGCTTTTCCAAGGGTCGGCAAAGAAGACAACAAGGACAAAAATGTTGTAAATGCACCTGTTACAATGAGATTTCGCTTAACTCTTGCCAAGACTCTAAGCATTTCAAGATTGTTGATGACATCAAGCAGACCAAGAATCAGGGTCCCAATCACGACGAAAATGAACAGCTTCATATTTACGAGCAAGTCCAAATGAAAATCCAGCATGCCAAACAGCAGGACCAAATACAAAACAATCAGTATTCCTTTCATAATGCTTTTCTTCATAATTTCCACAGCCATTCTCTAATTTATTTACTAAACGTACCACATCATATGTCCACGATCGTTTCTATAGCATTATTTTATAACTTTACACCTTGAAATCATATAGCACTCAGGGTGATTTCAGGGAGTATATTCATAATACTTACATCTAAAGTGTACAATTTTCCAAATAAGTGTCCAGATTCAGCCTCAAAAACGCATTCATTCTAGCATTTCATAGATAATTTAGAATTTAGTAATTTTTATTTCCCATCACTTCATGTTACTATGAATATGATACAAAAGTTAACATTTTAAGGAGGATTTCTATGAAACCACTAAAAGGAAGTAAAACTGCTGAAAATTTGCTTAAGGCATTTGCCGGCGAATCACAGGCGAGAAACCGCTATACGTTTTATGCTTCAATCGCAAACAAAGAAGGATTCAAGCAAATCCGCAATATCTTTACAGAGACTGCTGACAACGAAAAAGAGCATGCAAAGCGTTTCTACAAGCTCCTTCTCGAAGGTCTTGGCGATGATTTGCCAACAATGATCGATATTCAAGCGGCTTACCCAGTTGCTCAGAGCACGACTAAGGAAAACCTCATTGCTGCAGCTGATGGCGAAAATGAAGAATGGGATGAGCTCTACCCTGAGTTTGCTAAGATTGCCGATGAAGAAGGCTTCCCAGAAGTTGCAGTCGCTTTTCGAATGATTGCTTCCGTTGAAAAACACCATGAAGCACGCTATAGAAAGCTTGCTGAAAACATTGAAAAGAACCGTGTTTTCGAAAAAGATACTAAAACAACTTGGAAATGCGGCAACTGTGGCTATATCCATGAGGGTGAAAAAGCACCTGCCCAGTGTCCAGCCTGCGTTCACCCACAAGGCCATTTCGAAGTTGAAGTCTGTAACTACTAAATCAATTGCAAAATCCCAAAAGGTCCTGAAGGTGTACATATGCACTTTCCGGGCCTTTTTTTAGAAGGATGCAGGTCTTGGGCTTCATATACACCCCCTGAAAATTAAGTATGTCTAAATTCGTAATAAAGTTGGGATATATCTCGTTTCTATTTTGGGCAAATGGGTAAAATACCTTCTAAGGGTTGAGTTGTATTTAAAACTGTATTTAAAACTAATTTAAGCAGTCCAAAACGATGGGAGGTAGATTTATGTTTGAATGGAAAGACGATTATTCTGTAAAGGTGCCCCTTCTTGATGCCCAGCACAAGAAGCTTTTTGAAATTGGCGGAAATGTCTATACGCTGCTTCAGAATCATAGTGATGGCGACTCTTTTTCGGAGATTATCGTTCAGATCAAAGAGCTCATCAAGTATGCCAAATACCATTTTGAGCAGGAAGAAGCCCTCATGCGAAAATATGAGTTTCAGGGGCTTAATACACACATTTTGGAACACACACACTTTATTGACTATTTGGATTCTCTCGATTACAACGAAATAGATGCGAATCAGCTTCAGGCACTTGAAGATATGGTCCAGTTCCTGGCAAAATGGATATTCAAGCACATTATCAATACAGATTTCAAATACAGTGAACACATTGAAAATGGACTTCAGGGCAAACTCCAAAATAGTTGACCTACGCTTAAAAATATCTTTTAAGAACATACTCTAATGGGAGGATCGCCCATGAACACAACGAATAAGCACCCGCAGACTATATGGATTGTTTTCACACTTACCGTTCTTCTTTTATGGTCTTCCATTATGTACATCACCTATCAGAGTTTTCTTAACAACAAGGCATCCTATCTGGATTTACAGCTGAAAACATTTGAAGGTGAAGTGGATTCGACGCTGAAAACCTATGAAACCTTTTCTAACTACATTCACTCGGAAATCAATCGTGATGCGTTCGTTCTGAAGAGCCTTTATGAAGCAAATACAGCCACGGAGAACCGTAAAGCTCAGCTTCGGTCATCACTCTACAATTACCTGCTTGAAAACTATGAAAATATGCAGAAGTATGATTTTCGCCAGCTACATTTCCACTTGCCGAGTACGGAGAGTTTCTTACGCATGCATAGTCCAAGCAAATACGGGGATTTGCTTTTTGACATCCGAGAAAGTGTACGCATTGCAAATGAGCGCGAAATATATGTCTCTGGATTTGAAGAGGGCCGAATCTACAACGGCTTCCGCTATGTCTACCCGCTGCGCTATAATGAAATGCATATAGGCAGTGTTGAAGTCTCTATTTCAAGTGCCTCTGTGCTCAGCGTCCTCAGTGAGCTGTACCCCAAGGAAAACTTCTATTTCATCATTAAGAAAGCGGTGGTGAATGAGAAGGTATTTGAAGACCAGACAGTCAATTATATTGATTCCTTCATTTCCGAAGACTATTACGCAGACATCGATGTCTCCAGTAACAGCCGTGTCCACAATCAAAAGCTTGGAGAATATGAAACAGAACTCATTAACACCGTTCGGTCACAGTGTGCCCCGGATTTATCTGATAACAAGAGCTTTGCCCAACTCATACATTTTAGAAATCAATACTATGTCGTCAAGTTTCATGCAATTGATAACATTGCAAACAAACCGGTGGCCTATCTGATTTCATTTTCAAAAAATGATGATTATAAAACCATTCAGAATGGCTTTTATAAACAGGCTGTTCTGATAACGCTGTTCTCGATTATGATTATCGCTTTCGGCTGGACCACGGCAAACTACCAGCGCAAACTCAGAAATGCATCTCAACGGGACCACCTTACACATTTATACAATCGACATATGTTTGCTGAGTTATCTATGAAAGAGCTTCGCAGGTTAAATCGATACGGCTATGACGCCTGCATTATGATGATGGATATCGATCATTTTAAGAAAATCAATGATACTTTCGGTCACGATGGCGGTGACCAGGCGCTCGTCGACTTGTCCAATCTTGTTGCGAACAATATACGCGAATCGGACATATTCGCGAGATGGGGCGGTGAAGAATTCATATTTATGCTCCCTCATACCTCAAAAGATGAAGCCCTTGTCTTAGCTGAAAAAATTAGAAAACTCATAGCCGAATGCGATGCAGGCATCTTGCAGCATATTACAGTCAGCATTGGTGTTTCTAACGTCAATCCAAACTGCAAAAATCTCGAAACCTCCATCAATTCCGCTGATGAAGCCCTATACCAGGCCAAGGAAAATGGCAGGAATCGTGTGTGCTGTGACTAGATGGTCTCAATTAATGATGTATACTAAACCACCATAAAAAAACGCTGCATAAATAGAATATCTATTTTTGCAGCGTTTTTCCTTGTCCATTTACGGCCTTCACAATTTTGTAATTCTAACTCGGTCCAAGATTGTAATCATATTTGATTTTCCCAGACCATCGTTATACAGAACAATGCCATTGACGTATTTGTACCTGCCCAAGGTTGAATTTGCTTCAACATGGACGGGTTTAGAGTCATTATATGTTCAGGTAATCCTTCACTGTGTGGTACTTGACTTCTTCACCGCTGTTCTTGATGCGGATTGCAGTCTTGAAGGCTTTTGCAGTTTCGATACATGTGAATAGCGGAATTCTCTGCTCAATACACTTTCTTCTGATTCTGAAGCCCGCGCTCATTTTGTAGTTGCCGCGTGTAGGCGTATTGATCATCATGCTGATTTTGCCTTCTTTGATGTAGTTCTCAACTTCATACTGAGGCAGTGTTCTACACTCGATGCCATTCTTTTTCAGGTAGCTCGTCGTACTTACCGAGCCCAGCATTTCAAAGCCAAGGTTGACATAGCCTCTGATGACTTCAAGGCCTTCCTCGTTTCTGTCTACCTCTTTCAGCGAAGCGTAGAGGGCGCCGCCTGTTGGGATTCTGATACCTGATGCGACAAAGCCCTTGTAGATTGCCATGTCCAGATTTCTGTCCATACCCAGCACTTCACCAGTAGACTTCATTTCTGGACCCAGGTACATGTCAACGTCTGTCAGCTTCTCACCTGAGAATACTGGAACCTTAACCGCAAAGAGGTCTTTGTTTTCCATGAGGCCTGTTCCGTATTCGCTGTCTTTCAGCATCTTACCAAGCATTGCATTGACTGCCAGCTTAACCATTGGCACACCTGTCACCTTGCTCAGAATCGGCACTGTTCTTGACGCTCTTGGGTTCACCTCGATCACGTAGACGTCTTCCCCGTCAAACACATACTGGATATTGATCAGACCCACCGTTTTAAGGCCTGTTGCGATTTTCTTTGTATAGCTTACCAGCTTGTCTACCGTTTCATCACTTAGGGTTACGTGCGGGTAGATACTGATACTGTCACCTGAGTGGACACCGGTCTTCTCAACATGCTCCATGATGCCTGGAATCAGGATGTCTTCGCCGTCACAGATGGCATCGACTTCGATTTCAGTACCTCTTACGTACTTGTCAATGAGGACAGGATGCTTAGAGGACAGGCTTACTGCTTCTGTCATGTATCTGATCAGACCTTCATCGTCATGCACCACTTCCATGGCACGTCCACCGATGACATAACTTGGTCTAACGACTACCGGGTAGCCCAGCTTTTTAACTGTCTCAAGACCCTCTTCCACACTTGTAACCGCATTTCCAGTTGGCGATGGAATTTCAAGTGCGTTCAGGAAGTTGCCGAATTTCTCTCTGTCTTCCGCAAGGTCCATGGACTCAAAGGATGTTCCAAGGATCTTCACACCATGCTTTGTCAGACCTTCAGCAAGGTTGACCGATGTCTGGCCGCCCAGCTGAACGACAACGCCTTCCGGCTTCTCGCTTCTGATGACGTTCATGATGTTGTCGATATAAAGTGACTCAAAGTACAGCTTGTCTGCAATGTCAAAGTCCGTACTTACTGTTTCAGGGTTGTTGTTGATCATCAGCGACTGGTAGCCCGCTTCCTTGATTGCCCATACGCCGTGGACACACGAGTAGTCAAACTCGATCCCCTGACCGATTCGGATTGGACCAGAGCCCAGAACCAGGATCTTCTTCTGGTCTGAAATCACGTTCTCGTCTTCCTCTTCGTAGCAAGAGTAGTAGTATGGCGTTTCGGCATCGAACTCGCCACTACATGTATCTACCATCTTGTAGGTCGGCTGAATGTTCTTGATGTTTCTCACACCAATGATCTCTTCCGTTGTGAGACCCGTCAGGTCACTGATTTCCTTATCTGTGAAGCCCATTGATTCTGCATCGTAGAGCAGGTCGCTGCCGAAGTCTTCGTCTCTAAGTCTTACTTCCATGGCGATGATTCTTCTCAGGCCATTGAGGAACCAGTAATCAACCTTCGTTATTTCGTGCAGCTTTTCGTTTGAAACGCCTCTTCTAATGGCTTCTGAAAGTGCGAATACACGCTCGTCGTCACACTTGCCGATTTTCTCAAGCAGCTCTTCATCGCTCATGTCCATAATAGTGAACATTCTTAGGCCTGTGAACTTACCTTCCAGAGATGTAAGGGCTTTCAGGAAGGCACTTTCGAATGAGCGGCCAATGGCCATAACCTCACCAGTCGCCTTCATTTGTGTACCCAGTGTTCTCATGGCATTGCCGAACTTGTCAAATGGCCATTTCGGGAACTTTACGACAATGTAATCAAGCGCCGGCTCGAAGCATGCACTTGAGTTCTTTGTAACGTAGTTCTTCAGCTCGTCCAGGCTGTAGCCGATTGCGATTTTTGCAGCGATCTTTGCGATTGGGTAACCTACTGCCTTTGAAGCTAGCGCACTTGAGCGGCTCACACGTGGGTTAACTTCGATTACGATGTATTTCTTGCTCTTAGGGTCAAGGCCGAACTGGATATTACAGCCACCCTCTATTTTCAGCGCTCTGATGATTTTAAGAGACGAGTCTCTCAGCATCTGATATTCTTTGTCTGTCAGTGTCTGTGATGGCGCTACTACGATACTGTCGCCTGTATGCACACCAACTGGGTCCATGTTCTCCATGTTACAGATGATGATACAGTTGTCTTTCTTATCTCTGATAACCTCGTACTCGATTTCCTTCCAGCCTGCAATACTTTGCTCCAGAAGAATCTGTCCGATCGGGCTTTTTTCAATACCAGACTTGCATGTGTTTACCAGCTGTTCGTGGTTTTCAGCAATACCACCGCCAGTACCGCCCAGGGTGTAGGCAGGTCGAATGATCACTGGGTAACCGTGCTCTTCAACGAAGGCCTCACACTCAGCCAGGTTGTTTGCAATGATACTCTCAGGAATCGGCTCGTCAATTTCCTGCATCAGGTCTTTAAAGGCTTCTCTGTCCTCTGCCTTCTTGATTGTCACGCTGTCTGTACCCAGAAGCTTTACATCATACTTTGAAAGAATGCCCGCTTCTTCAAGGTTCATAGCCAGGTTAAGGGCTGTCTGTCCACCAAATCCCGCAAGGATGCCGTCTGGCTTTTCAATGCTGATGATTTTCTCAAGACTCTCAAGTGTCAGTGGCTCAATATAAACCTTATCTGCTACGTGGTTGTCTGTCATGATTGTAGCAGGGTTACTGTTTACAAGAACCGTCTCAATGCCTTCTTCTCTTACAGCTGTACAAGCCTGTGTACCTGAGTAGTCAAACTCTGCAGCCTGTCCGATGATGATTGGACCCGAACCGATGATCAGTACTTTCTTAAGTGATTTATCTAATGACATTATTTCGCCCCCTTGATTTCGCTGATGAATTGATCGAATAGATACGTGGAATCCTTGGGTCCTGGCGAACCTTCTGGATGGTACTGAACCGAATAAACCGGAAGCGTTTTATGTCTTAGTCCCTCAACCGTGTCGTCATTCAGGTTGATGTGGGTAATTTGTACAGTGTTTTCATCAAGGCTGTCTTTTGATACAGCGTAACCGTGGTTTTGTGATGTAATGTAAGCTCTGTCTCTTGTGATGTCATAAACACCGTGGTTACCGCCTCTGTGACCGAACTTCATTTTGTATGTGTCTCCACCCAGCGCCAGCGCCAGAACCTGGTGACCCATGCAAATGCCAAATGTCGGTTTCTCATTGATGATTTTCTTAACGACTTCAATCGCTTCTGTTGCTGCCTTTGGATCTCCAGGGCCATTGCTCAGGAAGACACCGTCCGGGTTAGAAGCCATGATTTCTTCGTAAGTTGCGCTGTATGGGAAAATTGTAATATCACAGCCGCGTTCCTCGAAGTTTCTAATGATGTTCCATTTGATACCGAAGTCTATAACTGCAACTCTAGGACCGTCTCCAGGAATCTTGATGATTTCCTGTGTACCCGATTCCTTCATCCAGTCATCTTTAAGCTCTACAGAATCCAGATATGCCTGAAGTTCCTTAAGCGATAATTCTTCGTTTGAAATGACGCACTTTACAGCGCCCTTATCTCTGATTTTTCTTGTAATGCTTCTTGTGTCAACATCGTAAACACCTACAGTGTTCATTTTAATAAGCATTTCTTCAAGAGAGCCTTCCGAGAGATAATTTGAAGGGTCCTTCTCAAAGGATTTCACGACAAATCCCTTAGCATGAATTTTCTTTGATTCCTCATCGAAATGGTTCACACCGTAGTTTCCGATTAGTGGATATGTCATTGTGATGACCTGACCCGCATAAGATGGGTCAGTCAGTATTTCCTGATATCCTGTAAGTGATGTATTGAATACGAGTTCACCTACTGCAGTTCCCTTTTTACCAAAGCCTTTTCCCAGAAACGTTGTACCGTCTTCTAGATATATGATTCCCTTCATCGTTAACCTCCGTTATTTGTCTACCTGTAGTTTTCTTTACCGCGTTTTCGTGCTTAAAACACAAAAAAGCCTCTTGTCGAGGACAAAAGGCAGGTTTTTACACACAAATAACGGACATGGTCATATAAATGCGCATATCTCGTCACTCTCCTTTTTAGTCTCTCGGACTAATTTAAAGGTCCTATTTAATTTTACACCTAACTTATAGTATCGGGTATCGACGCATTTTTCAAGTATCTTTCGCGAATTTAATAATTTAATTCTTATTTTCCCCTATTATTGTCACTATTCTTCAGCTTCATTCGAATTTTTATGCCTATTTCTGCATTATGTTCCAAGGTATTGAAACGTATTTTCATTTAAAATAGTCCTATCACAAGCATTTCTAATATTCACAAAATTCCGCATAAAAAGAACCCTGTATAGAGCAGGGTTCTTTTATGCGGAACATCCCTTTTATCAACGACGAACCAACTTGTAGACCACCAGTGCTACAAGTGCTGATGCAAATCCGATTATGAACTGCTTATAATTATTCCAGAAAGTCACGTCGCGCGGTGTATCACTTGTCTTCTGAGGGTCAGAATCATACCACCAGGCGTCCTTTGGCAGGTCAACCTGAACCATGCCCATTTCTTCGTCATAGCCTACACCTTGACCTGTTTTCACCTCCGCAGTATACATATCAGTCATACTGCTTGCGAAGGTCGTTTCCAGCGTGCCTTCCAGACAGTAGACTTCTCCCCTGTCTGCATCGACAACATAGTCGGTCTGCAGACTGCGCACACTTTGCACGCCCTCACCGTAGGCCATCTGCGTTTGAAAATGCCTGCTCGCGTCTGCTCTACTTGTAAGTCGCACTGATCCACTTGCAATAAAGAGCTGGATGTTATTTGGAGAGGCATACTCAATATAGGCTTCTGTATTTGGATGAAGGTGCACGCTGCCAAAATGGTCTCCGTTCACACGAAGCAGAATAGACATTTGTCCTTCTTCTGTAATGAGGGGCTGATACTGTCGTACATTTGTTTCTGTGCTTTCTTCCACACGCGTCAGTATGGGGGTGCCTTCCACTTCTTCACCTGTTCCAATATAGGCTTCACCACTTACGGATGAAACCACCATATCCAGAGTCGCCATTTGTCCCGGGTAAATCTCCGTATTGAGCCACTCCAGTATTTGAGCAAAGACCAGGGGGTCTTCTGTAAGTGAAGGCCCAAGCGGTGCAGTAACCGGCGAGTGTGTCAGACCCGGGTACTCTACTGAGCTTACGCCATTAAGCCATGCGGATGCCACCTTGACGATAGCGTCTCCCCCCATGGTTCCTGAACCATAAAGGAGTCCATATTGGATGCTCGGGTTTAGATGACCGCCACTTGCTTCATCCTTGTTCAAGTCTAGAATAAATGGAGACTGACCATATAGCTGTTCTCCAGCTTTAATATGCTTATCCGCCAGATTTGACCCTAGCCAACCGAAAAATCGGTCGGTCAGCGTACAGCCATGATTTGGCGTGCCAACCATAATAATCTTTCGCACATCATTCTTATAAAGATTTGGAAGCCGTGTCGTCAGGTATCTGCTGATGAGTCCACCCATACTATGGGCCACAACATCCACCTTGGCGCATTTCACCCCCTGCTCCAACTGGGCTGCCTTGTATTCGCGAATATGCTTGGCAAGTCCTTTGGCCTGGGCAGGAATGCTTTCATCATCCAAGTCACTGAAGTAATAGGCTTCACGAATGGTTGAGAAGTTCATTTCCTGCAGCTTGTCATCAAGCAGCTTCCAGGTTGACTTGTCTCCCGTAAAGCCATGAACCAATACCACTGGACAGCGAATGACCTTTATATATTTGCCGACGCTGCCTGCGATTTCATCATGATCATAGATATCGACACGAAAGGTTACATCTAAATCCCTTTCACCGGGCTTCAAATATTCCGGTGGACTATAAGACCACTTCAGGGAAGGTTCTGCAGCCAGTTTTTCCCCAGTTGAAACACCTTCAAAGTATCCGTATTCGGGTGGATGCACAAGCACTGACAAATTGTCAGTATAGTTCAATCGCAGTTCCACCTGCAAATTGTCAGAAGGGTTTTCTGAAGCTCCAGCTGTAACTTTTTCAAAAGCTGCCTGTGTCACAGGATTTGTTTCAACAATAAGCTTGACAGATATGGTTTCAGGAAGGGTTTCTTCAGGGGTAGCCACGACTTCATCAGTCTCGGTTCCAGTATCTGTTCCGTTTTCAGGGGCTGTTTTGTCACCGTAGCGATCGACTAAAACTGCTAAACCTTCAAACGATTCGTACATCAAGGTCCCGTTGATCATATTGATCAGTTCTCCTGCTGTTAAGTAATCTGCATTTGAAGGTGGTTGGCCGCTTCTGCTCTCCATCGTAATATGAAAGTCGTTAATGACCCAGATGTATTTCTTATAATCAGCCCGAGCACCGCTGACCTGAATTTTTTGAGGAAGGACATACACATCCACGCCGTTAAAGGACATAAGATCGTACATGCCCAGTCCGACAGAATTGCCCATGTTCTCATCAAAGCCACTGGACTTTCTTTGAATGGTGACCTTGTCAAAGAGCTGTTGAAGATTCAGGAACATATATGCCTTATTGTCAGCCCACGCGTCATAAGATTTGACATCCAAATCATTATAACCATTATAGCCATAGCTTACAGGCATCGCTCCCATGACTTGTCCAAGTTTAGGCCACTGAATAGCAGCCCAGCTTTGACTTTCTGTAGAAAAACCGGATATGACAAAAATGCATATAAAGAGTAGAAGCATACCTTGTCTGATTTGATTTTTATCAAACATTACAAGCACCTCACTTGAAGTAAATACTTGAAATCAGTGTGTCTTCATACTTGGTGCCAGGGTAAACCGACTCAATGGTCAACGTCAGTTTGCGTGTTTCAAAAGGCTCGTCAAATTTGAACCAGTGGTCCGTATAGACATCCGGAATATAGGCTTCCTTTATGCGCCCGTTCTCATCTTCAAATTTCAACGTATTCAGACGTGCATTGGCATTATACAGGACTTCCGACTTATGATAGCCGTTTTGAATATAGACAGCAGACACAACCACAGGATTTTCACTTATAAATGTAATGGTGGTTCCCTCACCGTTTCCTGACATTCCTTCAGACCATGCTGTGAGCATGGAATCGTCCATCATGTTTTCTACAGGATAGCCGTCAAGTGTTGATGACGCAACAACATCATCCCAAAATATATCATCCGACTCCGCATACAAATAGCGTTTAATAACACCAGTCTCCCTATTGACTTGAATACAGTTTGTAATAGGGTCTTCCTCAAAGCTCTGATAGAAGACAAAGACTGATTTTCCGGTAATGACAGGACGTCCCCAGTACTGATGCGGTTCGGCTTCATCTGTCTTAAAGACCACCTGACCATCGGGACTGACCTTTGTAAGCATTGCGCCGTAATAGCCACTGCAGTAAATGTGCCCGTCATCCGGTCCAATTACCGGCGCCTCCATACTGCCTACTGACACGGGTGCAAATGCATCTGTACCATCCCACATGTCAAGGGCGTAGAGCATGCCGCTGACCCCGATATAAAAACAATCCGTATCCCTTGTCCAGTCCGACACCGGCTCCAGCTCTGTCATTGGAACATTCTCGAAGACACGTTCCCAAATAGAGCTATCGCCACTGGTTAAACCGGAAATGGTCACGGTGTACATACTGGTTTCCTGGTTGATTTCTGTATTGACGGTCACCTTTTCAGCAGGAACGATGACCCTTTCTCCGTCCAGACTCGGTTCTTCAGGGGCTGGCTCTTCTTGAATGGATTCACCCGCCTCTGAGTCTGAACCTTGCCCAATAGTCAGTTCCACCTCGTCAGACATGGACTCTGTCTGTGTGTCAGAATCATTTTCATTTGAAGCCTCTACCGAAGCATCTACTGAAGACGCTACCGCGACCTTTTCAATTTTCACAGGTTCATCGGCATGACTTTCCGCCGTTTTGTCACTGGAGCACCCCAGAAGTCCGAGCATCAAAACAAGTACAAAAGCGATCAGTTTCAAGTGACTTTTCATTGTTTCCCCTCCTATCACACCTCATATACTATTGTTACCCGAAAGTGCCTCAAGCATTCGATTCTAATAAAACGTAGGGTAAACTTAAACATTTAGCAGGCGTAATGTTAGATATATTTACAAGGCAATAACTTACTGTTTTACGTCAATGAATTATCTTGACAGAATATTGCAAAAGTATATAATTGTTGCATGAGACAATGAAGTCTAACACTCGAGGCTTTCAAATACTTTCCTGTTCCATGAAGACGTTGCGGGAAATTATTTGAAAAGAACCCTGAGGCGTGTTAGGGTTCATTTTTTTTTGTATCTAAAGACTAAGGGGGCACCATGAAAAAAATCATTTCGCTGCTTGTTGTCATGACATTGCTATTCAGTTTGGCAGCATGCGGCAAACAAGATTCGTCAACCACAGCAACATCATCAGATGCATCAACGTCTTCTGAATCTCCTGCTTCTACAGAAACAGCAACACCTGAGGAAGCATCTAATGTCTTGAAAGTGCAAATTGAAGTAGAAGTGGCTTCAATGGATCCGCAAATTGCGACAGATGGTACGTCATTCGAAGTTATGGGCGCCATAACTGAGGGCCTTTACTCCATTGACGCGGCAGGTTCTCCAATACTTGCCATGGCTGAAAGCGTAGACAAGAGCGATGACGGTCTTAACTACACTTTCCACCTGCGTGATGCAAACTGGTCCAACGGCACGCCTGTCACTGCACAGGATTTCGTATTTGCATGGAAACGTCTTGTTGACCCAGCAACAGCAAGTGAGTATTCATTTATTGCTGAAATTGCAGGTATCAAGAATGCAGCGGCTATCATCTCAGGGGATGTGGCTGTTGATGAACTCGGCGCGGTGGCAGTAGACGACAAGACACTGGAAGTAACACTCGACTTCCCTGTTTCTTACTTCGAATCACTGATGTCATTCAATTCATTCCTACCTGTAAATGAAGCCTTCTTTACAGAGACCGGCGACCTGTATGGTACTTCTCCTGAAACCATTCTGGCTAACGGACCATTCAAGATGGCTGCTTACGAACCTGCAGCGACTACAATTGAACTCGTAAAGAATGACACTTACTGGGATGCTGATGCTGTCAAGCTTGACGGCATTGAGTATCAGGTCATCAAGGAAGCGCAGCAGACAATGCTTGCTTACCAAAACGGGGACATTGACATTGCGACACTTGCGGGCGAGCAGGTTGAACAATTCAAAGCTGACCCTGAGTTCCACAACATCATGGCTGGTTACCTATGGTATCTATCTCCAAACCAGATGGTTCCAGGCCTTGACAATGTGAACCTGCGTAAGGCAATTGCAATGTCATATGACAAATCTGCAATTGCGAATATCATCCTTAAGGATGGTTCGATTGTAGCAGACTTCGCGGTGCCTACACTTCTTGCAACTGGCCCTGATGGTAAAGACTACCGAGAAACAGCCGGCACTTACCTTCAGACCGATAAGGCGATGGCGCTTGAATACTTCGAAAAGGCAAAGGCTGAGCTTGGAACGGACACATTTGAGTTCTCAATCGTTGTTGAAGATACTGAATCCGCACAAAACGTTGCTCAATTCATCCAGTCTGAAATCCAGACGACACTGCCAGGCATGACAATCACCATTGAAACAATGCCTAAGAAAAATCGAATTGAGAGAATGCAGGAAGGCGAATTTGAACTGGGTCTGACACGTTGGGGTCCTGACTATGCTGACCCAATGACTTATCTTGACATGTGGACAACTGGCAGCTCAAACAACTACGGTTTCTGGTCAAACTCTGAATACGATGCGATCATTCAGTCTGCAAAAGACGGCGAACTGTCACTTGACCTTGCAGCGCGTTGGGAAGGTCTGAAAAAGGCTGAATCCATCGTCATGGACGAAGCAGTTATTCTTCCTGTATATCAAAAGGGTAACGCCGTTATGATCAAGAGCAAGGTAGCTGGCGTTGAATTCCACTCTGTTGGTATTAATAAAATCTACAAGAATGCTGAAATCAACTAGTCGTTAAAGATGGCAGTCATATGATGCAACACCATCGGATTGCTGAATAAGTCATCAATCTGGAGCCTGCTTTAAACTTCGAAGCGCAACGCTTGGTTGAAATTCTCCCTTCAACCAAGCCCGCAGGCCTTCGGGGTTTTCAGCAGGCTTAAATTTATGTAAAGGAGTAATAACATGAAAAAGTATCTACTAAAAAGAATTTTCATCTCAATAGCAACACTTCTTGTTATTCTTGTCATTCTTTTTCTAATGTTAGAGTTCATGCCCGGTTCGCCATTTAACGATGAAAAGCTTACAGTAGAGCAAGTCCAGCTGCTAAATATGAAGTATGGCCTGGACAAGCCTGTCATAATGCGTTTCTTCAACTATGTTCGAAGTATGCTGACAGGTGACTTTGGGGTTTCCTATACAATTAGCAAGAACACCCCCATTTCTACCTTACTGCTGTCTCGGCTCCCCATATCGGTTAGTATCGGCGGTCAGGCAGTTGTCCTTGGTACAGCTGTGGGACTGATTTTAGGCATAATAGCTGCACTAAAGCGCAATACCATTTGGGATACGCTCTCTACCATTATTTCAGTCATTGGTGTGAGCCTGCCCTCCTATGTATTCGCACTGGCCCTCTCCTACTACCTGGGATACAAGCTGGAATGGTTTCCAATTCTCTATTCTGCAAAGGCACCTTTTGATTCTTCCATATTGCCGACCATTTCACTGAGTATGTTCACCCTGGCCTCCGTGGCGCGCTTCACCCGGACAGAAATGATTGAAGTCATGAACTCCGACTATATTCAGCTGGCAGAAAGCAAAGGCATAAGCGGGATACACCTCATTGTGCGCCACCAGCTGAGAAATGCCCTAATACCCATTATTACTGTTCTTGCGCCACTGATTGTCGGTCTTATGACAGGCAGTCTTGTCATAGAGAAGATATTCTCCATACCGGGTATTGGCAGTCTGCTTGTAACCGCCATACAGTCGAATGACTACAATGTCATTATTGCCATTGCATTCATTTACAGCGCCATGTACATAGGTATCATGCTGGTTGTCGACATACTCTATGGCATTATCGATCCTAGAATCCGTCTTGCAAAGGAGGAAAGTCATGAATAATACTGCACTGGAAGATAATCTGATTTTCCTTGAAAATGATTTTGATTTCGTATCTGAAGAGAACATTTCACATATTGATGAAAACTACTCCAGCCAGTCCTTTTGGAAAGACGTCTCAAAACGCTTCTTTCAGAACAAGGGCGCTGTCATCAGCCTGATTTGTATTGTTGTAATCGTCATCATGGCGGTCATTGGCCTAGATTTGAACGAACACGCATTTGACGACCAGACCATCACCCATCAAAACCTGCCGCCGCGTATTCCTCTGCTTGAGGACTTTGGCATTTTTGACGGCAGTGAAAAGCTCAATACCTCAACCGGTGTTGTTGACCAAAACAAGTACGTTTCAAAAGACGGGTCTGTTACAGGACTTGAAGACGTCTACTACTGGTTTGGAACAGATATACTGGGCAGAGACATTTTCACCAGAACTTGGATGGGAACGCGAATTTCACTTTACATTTCCCTTGTCGCCGTGCTCATTGACATGGTCTTCGGACTGAGCTATGGTCTTATTTCAGGCTATTTTGGCGGTCGAATAGACAATGCCATGCAGCGTTTTGCAGAAATACTCAATGGCATTCCAAACCTGGTGGTCGTAACCCTTTTGATTATTGTTTTAAAGCCCGGTCTTGTCACCATCACCTTCTCCCTCATGATTACAGGGTGGATTGGGATGAGCCGAATAGCCAGGGCCCAAATGCTCAAGCTTAAGCAGCAGGAGTTTGTTCTCGCATCGCGCACGCTTGGGGCAAAGGACTTTTTTATCATATTCAGAGAAATACTGCCCAATATTTTCGGTCAAATTATTACGACAACCATGTTTTCCATCCCTACAGCCATATTTACTGAAGCCTTCCTTGCCTTTATCGGACTTGGCGTTCCCGTTCCCATGGCTTCACTGGGACTGCTCATAAGTGATGCATTCAAATCATTTACGACGCACCCCTATATGATTATTCCGCCTGTACTGGTCCTCGCTATTCTGATGCTTAGCTTCAACATGCTTGCCGATGGCATTCGCGATGCATTTGATCCTAAAATGAAAGAAATGTAGAAGGTGAAAATATGACAATAGACAAAACAAATACGAACAATATAGAGGATGAAAAGATACTTTCAATCAGCAACCTTTCCATATCCTTTCAAACCGCACTGGGAAGTGTTGATGCGATTCGAGGTGTCGAGCTGGACCTTTACCGAGGAGAAACCCTCGCCATTGTTGGTGAGAGCGGCAGCGGGAAGTCTGTTACCATGAAAGCCGTAATGGGCATACTCAGCAGCAACGGTGTTATCAATTCCGGTTCAATCAACTTCACGTACCACAATGAAAATGGAAAAAATGATGTGGATATTTTGCAGCTGTCAAAGAAACACATGCGTTCAAATATAAACGGCAAACACATTGCCATGATTTTTCAGGACCCCATGACGTCCCTGAACCCGACCATGAACATAGGTGCACAGATTATGGAAGGCATGATATGGCATAAGCGTGCCAATAAAAAAGAGGCTCACCAGCGTGCGGTGGAGCTCCTGGAGCTTGTTGGTATTACCGATGCCAAAAAGCGCATGAAGAATTATCCGCACCAGCTTTCTGGCGGTATGCGCCAGCGTGTCGTCATCGCCATCGCCCTTGCCTGTAATCCGGACCTTCTGATTTGTGACGAACCAACAACAGCACTCGACGTGACCATTCAGGCAAAGATTCTCGAGCTGATCAAGGATATTCAGAAAAAAATGAACATCTCTGTCATTTACATCACCCATGACCTGGGGGTTGTCGCCAAGGTAGCTGACTACGTCGCAGTGATGTACGCCGGAAAAATAGTTGAGAAAGGGCTTGTAGACGAACTCTTTTATGACCCGCGTCACCCCTACACCTGGGGACTTCTGTCTGCCATGCCGGACCTGGATACCTTCGACGACAAGCTCTATACCATTCCAGGGTCACCGCCTAATCTCAGCAGGAAGGTCACTGGAGATGCCTTTGCTGACAGAAACATCTACGCCCTCAACATAGACCACCGTCTTGAACCGCCTATGTTCAAGATTACAGATACACATTATGCATCGACTTGGCTGCTTCACGAAAAAGCACCCGAAGTGAATATGCCAGTCGCACTCAGGGCGCGGATTGACAGAATGCTAAAGGAGGCGAACACAGATGACCACTAAACATCCATTGCTTGCGGTGAAGGACCTGAAGCAGTTTTTCAGAGTCAGCCGAAAGTTTACCGTCAAGGCTGTCAACGGTGTTTCCTTCAATATTTATCCTGGCGAAACCTATGGACTCGTTGGGGAGTCTGGCAGCGGAAAGTCTACCATTGGCAGGTCTGTCATTCGCCTGTACGATCCGACAGCTGGCAACATTGTCTTTGATGGCATAGATGTGTCTGGAAAACTGACAGAATCTGAGGTCATGCACCTGCGAACCAACATGCAGATGATTTTTCAGGACCCAATGGCCAGTCTTAACCCGCGCAAGAAGGTCCTCGATATCATTGCCCAGGGGCTGGATGTTCACCGCCTCTATACTTCAAAGAAAGACAGAGAAGAAAAGGTCTACCGTATTCTTGAAAAGGTCGGACTGGCAAGAGAACACGCCAACCGATATCCCCACCAGTTTTCAGGTGGCCAACGTCAGCGCATCGGAATTGCAAGAGCTCTGATTATGAACCCCAAACTCATTATTGCAGACGAGGCAATCAGTGCCCTTGATGTTTCTATACAGGCACAGGTGGTCAACCTGATGAAGGAAATTCAGAAGGAAACCAACATAGCCTTTCTCTTTATTGCCCACGACCTCTCCATGGTCAAGTATATTTCAGACAGGATCGGTGTTCTCCATCTGGGCTACCTGCTGGAAACGGGCACCAAAGAAGAAATTTTTTCAAATCCGATTCACCCCTATACACGATCCCTGCTTTCTGCGATTCCACTTTCCAACCCCCGTGTTGAAAAGCTGCGCACTGCCGAAACCTATGATTATGTGACCAGCGGAATTGATTATTCCAAAGGGGTCAGCAACCACTTAGGCGGCAGCCACTATGTGCATGCAACTTCTGAGGAGTTGAAGGCCTGGAGATTATAAAAAAAACCACCATCCAAAGGGTGCAAGTTTAACCCTAGGATGGTGGTTTAAGTTTTGTCTATGTTGCTATGCTTACTTTAATGTGTTCCAAATATTACCTTCATACCTCTATCTTCAATATATTTGACCATTGCCTCAATCACTGTGCATAGGTTCCCTTCCATACACGTGCATTTTCCAACATGAACTGCGTCGGGCTCAAGGGAACAGACGTATTCAATCTTTTCAAGGTATTCTACATCACTTGAATAGTCACAGTCACAGCCATTGCAGTGGAAAAATGCGACCACCTCCACATCCATGTCTTTATAAATATTAAAATGCTTTTCTCTGTTATTGATGGCCCTAAAACACGCAGCTCCGCTGCACACACCTGTTGCTTTCAGGCATGACAAAACAGCTATTTTGACCTTTTCCATGTCTATCTCCTTCATGTGTCACTTATTATTGCCATCTCCAAGTTTTAATAATTTGGCAAATAGGCAATATGAAAGGCTGAAGTCTCGGGATCTGTTAGAATTTTGGCCCGCACACCATATACAGCCCCTATGACAGAAGCTCTGAGAACCTCTTTTGGAGCACCCTCGCCAACAATCTCTCCTGATTTGAGTATGTACATGTAGTCACAGTATGAAGCGGCAACGTTGAGGTCATGCAGTGCCGCTATTACCGTTATGCCTAGCCGCTTTGAAAGATCCATAATCTTAAGCTGATGCTTGATGTCCAAATGGTTTGTCGGTTCATCGAGTATCAGACAGTCTGTTTCTTGAACCAAAGCCCGCGCCAGTATGACACGCTGCTGCTCTCCGCCTGAAAGCGTTGAAAAGATTCGATGCTTGAACTCCAGCATTTCCACACGCGCCAGTGCATCGTTCATGAGCCTATAATCGTTAGCATTGTCCCTTTCCATATGCTTCTTGTGGGGAGTTCTTCCCATAAGCACCACTTCACTTACTGTGAAATCAAAATTATAGAAGTTGTGCTGGGTCACGACACCAACCCTCTTGGCCGATTCCTTATAACTGAGCTTGTGAATGCTGGCATTGTTCAAATAGATACAGCCATGCGTCGGTTCAAGAACCCGGTAAATACACTTCAGCAGCGTTGATTTTCCGCTCCCATTGGGTCCAATGACACCGATGAACTTTCCCCCTTCAGCGTTTATGGATACATCCTTCAAAATTTCAGATTGCCCTAGGGTAACCTGAAGGGCATCTACTTTTATATTCATTCGCTTCGTCCTCCAAACCCGTATGATTTCTGTACAAGCAGGTAAATGAAGCACGGCGCTCCAACCATGGATATCAAAATTCCAATGGGCAACTCTGTATGCGGTATGACAATCCGTGCTAGGACATCTGCCCATATGAGGAACAAGCCGCCTGCAAAAAAAGAAACCGGAATGAGCTTTTTATGGTCTGTTCCAAAGAGCATGCGCATAAAATGAGGAATAATAAGTCCTATGAAGCCGATCATGCCTGACACAAATACAATGAAACCGATCATAAGTGCTACAACCAACATGAACACATGCCTGTATCTGTTCAAATCCATACCTAAGGTAATGCTGGTTTCATCACCAAGAAGCATGAGATTGAGAACCCTGTACTGTGACAGCAAGAAAATCGTTCCACATAGGATGACAAGATACACAATCCCGATCTGTTCCCATTTTGCACCGGCAAGACTTCCCATAAGCCAGAATGTAATATTCTTGATCCCTTCCTTATCGTTTGAGAAAAAAACAATAAAGCTTGAAAATGACGAAAACACAGCATTGATTGCCATTCCAGATAAAAGCAGCTTGACTGAATTGGCGCGTCCTCCAACATTGGCAATGACCATTACAAGGATTGATGCAGCGAATGCCCCGGCAAAGGCAAGCATACCTACATAGTTCTGACCAAACGATATACCTATACCCAGTAAGATTGCCACAGTTGCCCCAAGGGATGCTCCTGACGAAACGCCCAGCACATAGGGGTCAGCCAGTGGATTTTTCACAATGGCCTGCATGACAATACCGCATACTGCGAGGCCACCGCCTACTGCCACTGCCAACACAAGTCTCGGCAAGCGTATATACCAAATCACATCGTGTACGGGTCCGCCGACAATGTTGCCATTTCTGGCAAGCTTTGAAATAACGACACCATACACCGTTTCAGGACTGATATGTGTGGACCCTATGGCAACTGCCGCAATCAAGGACAGGATTATCCCCGCAAATAAAATAAGGGAAATGCCAATGTGTATTGGCATTCCCATCAATGTCTTTTGCCGAGGGATGTCGTCATATAATTTCTGTTTCTTATCTGTATATGCGTAGGTTCTAACATCCGCCATCGTATTTTCCTTCTATTCTGCGCCTGTGTTTTGCGCCATTACTCTGCGTCGACCAGTGTAGGGTAAATGCCCTCAGCCAGTCTTGTTATACCATCAAGTGTACGTGTACCGCTACAGTACATTTCGCCGAGTGAGATCGGGTAAATATTTTTTCCTTCAACTGCACGCAGGCTCGCATACTGTGGGTCTTCAAAGAACTTTGAAATTGCCATTTCACCATCTGCGATACTGTTTGAGCTTCCAAAGTAAACTGTGAAAATCACATCAGGATCACTGAAAATCAGATCTTCACTACTCATGTGATTCTCTGGCGCAGTCACCAGCTCAGCACCCAATTGCTTGACCATATCCCCGCCCAGGGTATTTTCACCGTAGACACGAACACCATCTTTTTCAAATTCCATAAGGAGCACGCGTGGTTTATCTTCCATTTGCTGTGCTGATTCAGCAATTTGATTCACCTTTTCTTTCATCTGTGCCACCAGTGCTTGCGCTTTGTCTTCAACATCGAAAATCTTACCTAGATTCAAAATGTCAGTGTACTCATTTTCCAGTGTTTTTTCAGGCGCTGCACCCGAATTGAGCATCATGTATGTACCAATTCCATTGTCATGCCAGTAGTCAACTTCACCCAGCTTCTTGTCGCTGAAGTAGGAGTACCAGCTTAAAATGAAGTCAGGCTCAAGCATAATGACACTTTCCTTGTCTGGAGAGAATTCAGTCAGATAATTGACTTTCTCAAACCCAGCCTGGTATTCTTCCTTAACGTCCTGGTCAAGACCAGCGCATGCAGCGATTCTATCTTCGAGACCAAGCGCGAGCAGTGTTTCAATCGAGTCCTGATATACGGCAAAAACCTTTTCTGGCGCCTTGTCAAAAGTCACTTCAATCGGTTCCTTTGCATAGTTATAGGTTTGAATTGTCACTGGATAGTGCGCGTCAGCTGATTCATTCTCTACATTCACAGGAACATCCACAGGCTCAGGCTGTGCCGCGTCTCCCGATGCTTCTGCACTGCACCCTGCAAAAGCCAGTACCAATGCCATTATTGCCGTCAAAAGCAACAGACTACTTTTTTTCATAATATTTCCTCCAACTTCGTCTAATCGTTTCGAGCCGTGTCTCGAAATACCTTACTGCAACCTATTTACTACCAGTAGATCAAAGACACTCGGATTATGAAGCAAATAAAAAACACCCTAACAGGGTGTCATGTTTTGCATACTAACTTAACTCCATCCCCGAGCAATACTCAAAATTTCATGGCAGGTCTCCTGACTTGTCTTCTTCCTCCATTGCGTCTTCCCGCTTTTCGCAGTGACATGTGCAATTTCGTCCAACTTACAGTAGTGGGTGCTGCTCAGGATTTTCACCTGATTCCCTTTTCACACCAAATATGGTGACCACAAAACATATTCATTTATCGAGATGATAATACAGGCAGACTGGTTTGTCAATACTGTTTAAAATCGTCAGACTCTTCCAATTACTACGATTTACAGCCTTTAAGATACAAATAAAGCATTTGACCTGGTTTTTACTATTTAGTAATATGATTTCAGATATGAAAATGCACATTGTGCCCTATCTTCCAAGGAGTGATACATATGACACAAGAAACATTAACGATCCGTAATGCAAGCCTTCAGGACATTGACCAAATTGCTGATATCGAGCGCATATGCTTCCCAGAAGCGGAAGCTGCTAAAAAACCTGCCATGGAAATGCGCCTGAAAGCCTATGAAAAAGGCTTTTTCGTCGGTCTGATTGATGATCATATCATCGGCTTTGTCAATGGTGGTGCCTTTGATGCCGATACAATCGATGATGCCTTTTTTGAAAGTATGGATGCCCACAATGATGATAACAGAAGCCTGGTCATCTTTGGCCTTGATGTACTTCCAGAATACCAGAATAAGGGGTATGCCGCCCAGCTTATGAAGGCATTTATTGCATTTGGAAAACAGGAAAAAAAGGAAAAAATACTGCTTACCTGCAAATCCCATCTGATTCATTACTATGAAAAGTTCGGCTATGAGAATGACGGGGTTTCCGAGTCCGTTCATGGCGGTGCACAGTGGTATGACATGACGCTTTATTTATAAATAAAGCGTCATTTTTTTATTTAAAATGTGACCCATAACTTCCGCGAATGTCAAAAAGAAGGTCTATTAGACTCTGGTAATAAGGTATGAAGTCTCCGCACTCAATCATTTCCATGATTTCAGCCTTTGATGCCCATTTAACCCCTTGAACTTCTTCGTATTGGAGCTCTAGAGACTCAATGTCAATTTCGTCATCTTCAAGCAAATAGAAATCATCAAAACCATAGCTGAAATTGACTGTGACAAAGGGTCTTGTTTCAGAAAGGCTTGCCTTATAACCGATTTCTTCAAACAATTCGCGCTCAGCAGCCTGACCGCTGGATTCCCCTGTCAGGGAGCTTCCGCCGACAGTTACATCCCACATGTTTGACCAGCCTTCCTTGAAGGGCTGTCTTTGCTGGATAAGGAGTTCCTCTCTAGAGTTGAAAATACATATATGAACAACCTGGTGGTACTCGCCTTCTTCGAACGCTTGACCTCTTACCTTGGTCTTTCCGGTTCTATTTCTGTCCTTATCGTATACGTCCCATAGTTCCATAGGTTTCACCCTTTCTCTAGGCTGCATGTTGAAATTGCATATTGAAAACATATGTTTTTTGTCCTTTGACATTTTATCATACTGCTTGAATTTTTTGCCTTAGAATTTTAAAAGCGCCTGGCATTCTAGCCCCTTAATGCCCTAAGTCTGCACAAATAAATATCAGGGGTGTCCATATGTATGAATACGAACACCCCTGACTCTTCTTCTAAATACTGCACACTTACTTCTTAATGGCCTTAAATGCTTCTGTTTGTGCCTTGATACTGCGCTCTGCGGCAAATCTTTCAATGCTCGATGCACCGAAGAAACCATTTACACCCTGTGTTTTTTCAATGACATACTTTGCATCTTCTGGTTCGGCAACAGGACCGCCATGACATATAACAATAATATCTGGGTTCACGGCCCTTCCAGCATCGGTTATGTCCTGAATGCGCTTGACGCAGTCATCCAGTGTGAGTGCAGTCTTGGCGCCAATGGTCCCTTTTGTGGTCAGTCCCATATGTGCTACAAGTACGTCAGCGCCTGCTTTTGCCATTGCAGTTGCCTGGTCTGTATCAAATACATAAGGGCATGTCAGCAGGTCAAGTTCGTGTGCAAGGCGAATCATTTCAACTTCCAGGTCGTATCCCATACCTGTCTCTTCGAGATTTTGTCTGAACACACCATCAATGAGCCCAACTGTTGGGAAGTTCTGAACACCGTTGAAGCCCATATCTTTCAGCTCCTTGAGGTAAATCTCCATTACTCGGAATGGATCGGTGCCGCATACGCCTGCAAGTACAGGCGTCTTCTTCACTACCGGAAGAACCTCTGCCCCCATTTCAACGACAATTTTGTTGGCATCGCCGTAGGAAAGGAGTCCGGACAAAGAGCCTCTGCCAGCCATTCTG